>CAJXUU010000001.1 GCA_913061325.1 uncultured Saprospirales bacterium
CGAGATTTCTGCCTGTCTCGTGGGCTCGGAGATGTGTATAAGAGACAGTTGTAGGGATGGAAGAAGGAATAATAATAAAAACAGCTTATTCCAAGATTCATACAATGTATAGATCATATAATATACCTATTGTGTTGGGATGGAATACGAATAATGCTAAATGGAATGTATTCATAGAAGTTGGTTTGTTGTATAATTTCAAAACAGAAAGAAAAAGGGACGAGTCAATAGTAAGTACAGAAACTAATAGATATCGAATAGGATCTAGAAATCAAATATCTCCAATAGTGGGAATCGGATTGTCGTATAGTCCAACCAATAAGATAGAGTTATTTGCAAGATCTAATTGGAGAGGAAGTCAATTTGTAACTCTTGTAGAAACTCTAGAATCGTTAAAGTTTGGTGCAATTAGAACACAATTTGGAGTGAGAGTAGGAATATAATTACTTAAGTGATTTAAAAGCTTCATTAAAAAAAGCGTAACTACTCAGCATATGTCCCTAGAAGTGGGTCACATCATGTTAGAGACAGATACAATCCGTCGATAATAGTTGAATTTAGGTGTGTTTTGGCGGTGTTTTTGCCCAAAGAGGCCAAAATAGTTACAAAATTATAATTTTTCAAGGGTACCTGAGTAGTTACAAAAAAGCATCAAAAAGGGGAACTGATAAAATGAGTTCCCCTTTTTTCTCTTTTATATAAAATCACAACCCAATTTCCTTAACATATACCAAACCCTTTACAGAATAATGCTTTGAGCGCTAAAATAACATTAGAATTATATATTACATCACGCCGCTTTTAACACTTTTAAGACGTTTTTAACCCATACTGTTGCGTACAGTTGGAGAAAAGTTACTACTTTTAAAACATGGAACACACGATTGATATTAATCATGGCGAAGAAACCTTCATCCAAGCTTGCTTGGCTAATGAAGAATGGGCGCTAAAGGTAATATACAAAGAGTATTACCCGACGATGCTTCCTGTTTGCTTACGCTATGCCAATAATTACGACGATGCTCTCGATATATTACACGAGGGATTTATTAAAGTATTCAGACACATCTCCAAGTACAAAGCAGGTACTTCATTAGGATCCTGGATCCGACGAATAATGATCAATACTTCTATTGATTATTATAGAAAGGTCAAACGCAGGAGAACCGAAAATCTTGAAACCGCTTACGGACAATGTATCAAAGGTGCAGATGCTGTTTCTGATCTTACAACACAAGAGATCATGAAAGCACTGCAACAATTGACACCGGCTTATAGATCAGTATTTAATCTATATGTTATTGAAGGTTTTTCCCACAGAGAAGTAGGAATTATGCTTGGTATAACAGAAAGCACCTCAAGATCAAACCTAGTGAAGGCAAGAACAAAACTGAAAAAAATTCTACTTGCCCAAGATTTTGAGAGATAGATGAATAATAAGGAATTCGATGACATAATAAAGAAAAAACTAGAATCGCTCAACAGTGGGAGCACTGATGATGGCTGGGATTTATTCAGAGAAAAGTGGGAGCAACGTTCTGCGTCTATGGATAGCGATATTATCGATTCCGATGAAAAAGAAAGTGATAAAGTAGATGACCTCTTCGATGCTAAGATGAAGCAAAATATGAGAGGCCTTCGAATGCCATTCAATTCAGCTCACTGGATTAGGCTCAAAGCCCTACTCGAAGCTGAAGCATTATTCAAGAAAAGACTTTTTGTAGCTAAGACTGTAGAAATACTTATGTTGTCATTGATAGTAGTTGGCATTTTGAATTTAATGCCTATCAAAAACGAAATTTATCAGATTCCTGTGTTTGATATGCCTATGGTTGCTGCAATCCAAGTTGATAAAGCGACATCTGAAAAACATCAAGCAGAATCACTCCAAAAAGCAAAAGAACAGAACTTAGTTTCTGATAGAGTCATCAAAAAATTGGCCAACTTAGATCTTGTTTCTTTATTTAAAAAAGCTGGTAATAAGGCATCTTTTAGGTCTTATCAGAATCAATCTTCGGATTTGAAACCAGAAAAATTAGGGGCGTCAGTAAACCCAAATTTACAACAACTCTTCCCTTTTTTACTAGACTCAAAACAAAATGAAACAATTATAATTGATAATCAAGAAGGTCTTCAAGTTTTAGAAAATATTATAATTTCTTCAATACAAGAAGATATAACACCACTATTGATTCCTTATCGTCCTCTTGGATTTCCAGATTTGACATTAGGGGCAATCAAAGAAAAATCTGATGAAAGGTCATACATCAGCCTCGCAATAGGACCGAAAGTAAATCTTGTAAATTCTCCTTTTGATCCTGTATATGAAATAGACCCATATAATACATTGAATACAAATTTCAATATCTCTGCCAAAGTTCACAAAGAGGTTGGTCCTTTAGAATTGTACGCAGGGTTAGGTTATAGCAAAACCTCTTATGCACCATTGATAATTGAGGAGACTTATAAAAATCAAAACCAACAGATTAAGCAAGCAAGTCTTGAAAACATTGGCTTCAATACGCTAAACGTTCCTGTCGGAGTAAAATACAATATACTTGATCAAGATAGTTACCAACTTTATGCGACGGCAGGAGTGAATGTCAACCTTATTGCTCAAGCGGACTATGAACTGTATGACAATGATATTACAACCGCTACAGGTTCGAGAACCGAGTCAATTGCTGGTTTCAAACCTGTTGCTAATAGTGGCAAACCTGAGATCAGCCAAAGGGCTCTTCTTAGTCAGAAGGAATTTAAAAATGGAATTTTGAATGGTGGGTCTCTTAAAGATAATTTATATGCAACAGCTAGTGTTGGTATGG
Source organism: uncultured Saprospirales bacterium (assembly GCA_913061325.1). Taxonomy (GTDB): domain Bacteria; phylum Bacteroidota; class Bacteroidia; order Chitinophagales; family Saprospiraceae; genus CAJXUU01. The sequence goes on from CAJXUU010000001.1 coordinate 2,826, forward strand.
GCTTGATTAAAAATGTTTCTGAAAGGACAAGCATCTTCATTGAGCCAAAATATAGCCATTTCATATCCTCTCAAGGCTTAGGACCAAATCTAGATAAGGTACATGCTGTATCTTTGGATTTAGGTGTAAGGTATCAGTTGAACTAAGAATCTTAGCTCATCCTTTTATTCCTTCCTTTTAGACAGAATTTAAACTTATTTTCAACATACCTACATTCTCTCATTTGCTATTATGACAACAAGCAAACAAAAATTTCATGTCTACTGTTGTTTTTTAATTAATTTTGCGGCTTAATTAGGAAAGTATGATCAGTTGGATTTTTAGACTAATTTTTAAATTGTGGGGCTGGAAGAAAGTAGGTGAAATTCCTAATCATATTCCCAAAAAGCTTTATGTAGTAGTACCTCACACTTCTAATTGGGACTTTCCTGTAGGAATTTGTATCAAGTTTGGTTTCAAAATGGAAGTTGGTTTCATAGCTAAATCTTCGTTGTTCAAGTTTCCTTTTGCTTGGTTTTTTAAGTCATTAGGAGGTATTCCTGTCAATCGAAAAAAGACCCAAGGTTTCAAAGAGGCAGTGGTAGAAATGATAAATTCAAGAGAGCGATTCTGTACATCTATAGCACCAGAAGGAAGAAGAGGAAAAGTAGAAAAACTAAAAACTGGCTTCTACCATATCTCCAAAGCGGCAAATATTCCTATTGTTTATGTAAAATTTGACTGGGGAAATAAGATAATAGAATTTGGAGAACCAAGAATGGTAGCTGAAAATGTCAAAGCAGAACTTGATTATGCAGCCGAACATTTCAAAGATACTGTTGGCTATGTTCCTGAGAAAAGCTTTGGATACCCGTTTGAAAAAACAGTTTTTGTATAAAACGGATTTGATCGATTCCACAGAAAATAATGTGACAATGCTATTTTATAGTATACCAATTATCAGTATGGTTCCCTCAATTCGATAAAGCCAAAATTTCATACATTTGCCCCTTGAAATCGATAATACACATGAGCAGAATCAAAGAATTAGAACGTAGACGAACATTTGGTATCGTATCTCACCCAGATGCTGGTAAGACTACATTGACCGAGAAGTTACTATTGTTTGGTGGTGCTATACAATCCGCTGGTGCTGTAAAGTCCAACAAAATAAAAAAACACGCTACTTCGGATTTCATGGAAATCGAGAAGCAAAGAGGAATCTCCGTTGCTACTTCTGTAATGGCGTTTGAGTATCGAGATAGAAAAATTAATATCTTAGATACACCTGGTCACAAAGATTTTGCTGAAGACACTTTTCGCACACTGACAGCAGTAGATAGCGTTATTGTGGTGATTGATGTTGCAAAAGGTGTAGAGGCTCAAACAGAGAAATTAGTAGAAGTCTGCCGTATGCGAAAGACTCCAATCATCGTGTTCATCAACAAGATGGATAGAGAAGGTAAAGACGGCTTTGATCTTTTGGACGAGATAGAAGATAAATTGAAATTGAAAGTTGTCCCGCTATCTTGGCCAGCTGGCATGGGACAGAGGTTTCGTGGAGTGTATAATATATACAAGGAAGACTTAGTATTATTTACTCCACACAGTAAACAATCTGAAGACGTAATCAAGATAGAAAATTTAGAAGATCCAATTCTTGACGAAAAAATAGGAGAATCTCTTGCGAATGAGCTTAGAGAAGAAGTTAATGTTATCGAAGAAGTATATCCTGATTTTGACCGAGAAGCATATCTTAATGGTGATCAATCTCCTGTATTTTTTGGCAGTGCTGTGAATAATTTCGGTGTAAAAGAGCTCCTAGATTGTTTCGTAGAAATAGCGCCATCGCCTCTTCCTAGAGAAACAGAAGAAAGAATAGTAAGGCCAGAAGAAGAAGGATTCACTGGTTTTATTTTTAAGATTCATGCCAATATGGATCCTAAGCATAGAGACAGAATCGCATTCATGAGGATTTGTTCCGGGCTATTTGAACGGAATACTAACTATCTGCATATTCGTAAAGAAAAGAAGATAAAATTTTCAAACCCTACAGCCTTTATGGCCGAGAAAAAAGAAGTGGTAGAAATGGCTTACCCTGGAGATATTGTAGGTCTATATGATAGCGGAAATTTCAAGATAGGTGACACCCTCACAGAAGGAGAAAAACTTCACTTCAAAGGAATACCATCATTCTCACCAGAGCAATTTCGATTTGTCAATAATAGTGATCCACTTAAGACTAAACAATTAGCGAAAGGATTGAACCAATTGATGGACGAAGGCGTCGCGCAATTATTCACAAAACAAGATAATGGTCGAAAGATTATTGGTACTGTTGGAGCACTTCAGTTTGATGTAATCCAATACAGACTTAAACATGAATATGGTGCTTCTTGTGATTATGAACCGATCAATCTCCATAAAGCTTGTTGGATCAAATGTGATGATGCAGCTGCGTACAAAGACTTTATTTCCAAAAGAAAAAGAGATCTTGCTTTCGATAAAGATGGGAAAGTAGTCATGCTTGCAGAATCTTCTTGGTCACTTAAAATGGCTCAAGAAAATCATCCCGATGTACAGTTTTTATTTACTTCTGAAGTAGATTAATAAACTGAAAATTGCTGAGTGCTAACATATTCCCCATTATCTAGTTGGATAAAATATATTCCGGTTTCTAAATCTTCTACATCAAGAGAATAAAAACCTTTTATTGGACTTTTGATCTCTTTGAGCTTGTTGCCAGAACTATCTATCATTTTGATGGATTTTATGTTTTCTGGCGTTTCTATGAAAAGTTCAGAATCTGTTGGGTTAGGATATATTTTTACCCCAGAATTTGGAACGGTCTTTATATTTGAAACAGTACAATTCTTATGTAAATTCCCATTATACCTATTTGTGGCCCCACCAACAGAATATCCATTTCTTAAATCAGCACCTTCAAACATACTTAATTTTGAGTCTATTCCGTTTTCAAAAAATCGTATGCGTTCATCGTATTCAGCTTCACCATCAACAGCAAAACTAAATAATTTCACTTCTTCTTCTTCTTCTATATTATTGAAAAAAGATGCTGGCGCTAACTTTGGGGCAATACTATAAAAATCATATTTATCATGCCCTTCAGGGCTATATACAGGAGAGAATGCACTCCACTCATTTGGCTCTGTACCTTGATACGTTTGATTGTTCTGAATTGGTTGATAACGTTCTACGATTTCAAAATTCATCCCTGTAGGCACAAGAATAGTAATTTGGCTATTAAACTGTACTCTTTCTAACACAGAATTAGCCGATCCATCCATGATTTTGATATTTACATCATAGTGGTTCGTTTCACAATTGTATTTTAATAAATATTTGAGTTCAGTAATTTGGGCATCTAAAAGTGACACATTTACTGCACAAAGCAATAGGCCTAAATATAAATTCTTTTTCATTTTTGGTAATTATTTTTATTGATCTGTTTAATTCAAAAATGATGCGCGTTTTTGCAGATTTGAAAACTTAAAGTAAAAATGACGCGTAGTTGGCAAAATGAGACTAGATTATTAACTTCACAGAATAAAAGAGCCTCTTCGTCTAAGAAAAATCAATATCAACTACACATGTTGAATCATTATTGATGTTTCTTATGTTAGAAGTGTATATATTGATGTTAAATTAATCGTACTAAAACAAATAACATATGTCATTCAATAGAAATGAAAAAATCAGACCACCTGCAAACCTTAGTAGATATCTAATCTTTGGGGTAATAGGCCTCTTTTTTTTTATAGCACTTACTAATACTACTTTCTTGACAATTAAGTCGGGACAAAAAGGGGTTTTGTTTAAACAATTTGGCAACGGTCTAGAAAAAGATGTTGTTTATGGTCAAGGTTTCCAAATTGTTGCCCCATGGAACACAATGTTTATCTATGATGTAAAGACAAATGAAGCATTTGAAGAAATGGAAGTTCTGTCTAAAAATGGCCTTAACATCAAATTAGAATTATCATACAGATACTCACCTGTTCCTAATAAAATAGGATATTTACATGACCAAATAGGCATCGATTATAAAACTAGAATTATACAGCCTGAGATTCGGTCAGCGACTAGAGAGGTAATAGGGCAATATAATCCTGAAGAATTGTATTCTACCAAAAGAGAGGCAATTCAACTAGAGATTTACGATAAGACAAAAGCAAAAGTTGCAGAGAAGTATATCATCTTAGATGCGATTCTTATTAGATCTGTGACATTACCAGATAATCTAAGAAAGGCTATTGAGAAGAAATTAGAAGAAGAGCAACTGTCACTTCAATACAAATTTAAGATCGATAGAGAGAGACAAGAAGGTGAACGAAGAATCATAGAAGCACAGGCTAAAGCAGATGCAAATAGAATTCTGAATGCTTCTCTTACGGATAAAATCCTTAGAGATAAAGGTATAGAGGCTACGCTTACACTTGCTTCATCCCCAAATGCAAAAGTTGTAGTAGTTGGAGGAAGCGGAGACGGATTACCATTGATTTTGAATAACTAAGATACTGTCCCGTTCATAAAGTCAAACTGAACGTTTAAAATATGAGGCCTGATGGATTAATTTCTGTCAGGCTTTTTGTGTTGTATTTGGAGAGATAAAATATCTATTTAGCTGTATATTTTGTTTGGTTAGCTTCTTGTGATTATATTTAGAATATGTAAACCAATAAAAGTTACTATGCTCACACCAATTATCAGAGAAGATCTACTTTACTACTTGTGGAAAACTAAGTCGTTTGATATGGTCAATCTCATCACAGAAGATGGCCAGCCAGTCAAAATTATAGAATTTGGAACTCAAAACTACGACGCAGGACCTGACTTCAGCAATGGAAAGGTAAAAATAGGAGATACCATTTGGGCCGGAAACATAGAAATGCATGTCTACTCTAGCGACTGGGAACGACATAATCACGATCTCGATAAAGCTTATGATAATGTAATTCTTCATGTGGTATATGAGCACGATAGAGAAGTTCACACGACTACCGAACAGTTTATACCTTGCCTTGAGCTCAAGAATAGAATACCAAAAAAACTTAAGCAAAACTACTCACAGTTAATAACAAATAACAATTGGATTCCTTGTGAAAATCAACTTCAAAATGTTCCTAACCATACTGTTACTTTTTGGTTGCAAAGAATGGTAGCCGAACGATTAGAGTCAAAGACCGAATATCTAAAGTCTATTTTGGAATATACCAATAATGATTGGGAAGAAACCATGTATATTTTTCTCATGCGATATATGGGTGCCAGAGTCAATATGGATCCATTTGAATCCTTGGCGAAAAATCTTCCTTTGTCTATCATTCAGAAAAATAAGGATGACCTGCAAACGATAGAGGCATTATTATTTGGTCAAGCTGGAATGCTACTAGCTACACACACTAATGACAACTATTATGAAGGTTTGAAATCAGAATACTTATTCCTTTCCAAAAAATACCACCTTACTAACATTCCTCCAGTGTCGTGGAAGTTTGCTAGGATGAGGCCTGCAGGATTTCCTACGATTCGAATAGCTCAAATGGCTCAAATATTCTGTAATACAGAACACCTGTTTTCTCAAATATTAGATGCAAAAAAAACCAAGTCAATCAAACACTTATTCCAAGCTACCCCATCAGAATACTGGGAAGATCACTACAGATTTGGAACCGATTCTATTTATAAAGAAAAGCGCCTAGGAGCTGGCTTTATTGATCTTATTATCATTAATGTAGTGAGTCCAATCTTATTCCTTTATGGAAAATCAATAGCAGATGAACAATATTGTAACAGGGCAATAGAACACCTTGAATCCCTCAAGCCTGAAAAGAATAAAATAATTACTAATTATAAAGCTCTCGGAATCAAAACATCATCAGCGGCTGATTCACAAGGGCTTCTACAGTTAAAAAAAGCTTATTGCGACCCCAAATTATGCCTTTCTTGTAGCATTGGCAATAAGCTGATTGGGTAGTTTTTTCATAAATGAAAGAGATTATCATAAGGCCCAGCATGTTCCATTGCTTGTGTTACAATATTTATCATTAATTTGTTCTTTTAGAATCTCAAGACAAATAATAATAAGATATGAAGATATTAATAACCGTATTTATTCTTGGTTTTGGCATAATCAGCCAAGCACAAAAAACTTCAAAAGATGTAAAATCAATCGAAGGGATCACTAATCTTTTGCTAGATATTCTCTCAGGACCTCAAGGCGAAAAAAGAGATTGGGAATTGTATAAAAGTCTATTTACAGAAGGTGCAACTATGCATATTGTAAACTTAAATGCTCCTATTGGTAAACAAATGAGAACAATTCCTGTAGATGAATTTGTAGAAACGTATAGCGCTGCATATAGTAGAGACGGATTCTTGGAAGAGTCAACCGGATTAGTTGTCAATGAATTTAATGGAGTAGCCAATGCATTTCAGAGTTTTTATTGTAAAAACTTAATTGGTACATATGAAAACAGGGGCATAAATACCTACCAACTCGTATTTGCAGATGATAGATGGTGGATTACAAATATTGCTTTTGCTAATGAGACTGAGGATTCCAAGGTGCCTGAGAAATATTTGGAGGTGGAGAAGAAGTGATATTAAATTTTGAAAGAGGATGGAGATCTTTACTTTTAAAATAGATAACTATTTGATCCATAAATAGTGCTCATTCTATTCCTTACCTTTCTAAATTAATCTATTTTTGCACCTTCGATTTTAAGGGTGTACTCGGTATTGCCCTCACAAAATAATATAAAGCGAACACTATGGATTTCAAAAGTCTAGTATCACACAGTAAAGAATATGGATTTGTATTCCAATCATCAGAAATATATGATGGCTTGAGTGCTGCATATGATTATGGTCCGAATGGGGTAGAATTAAAAAATAACATCAAACAATACTGGTGGAAAAGTATGGTGCAGATGCACGCAAATATAACAGGTCTTGACGCATCTATCTTTATGCATCCTAAGACGTGGAAAGCTTCGGGGCACGTAGATGCATTTAACGATCCAATGATCGACAATAAAGACTCTAAGAAAAGATATAGAGCGGATGTACTCATAGAAGGATACTGCGAAAAGATCGAAAACAAGATTAAAAAAGACGTAGACAAGGCAAGAAAAAGATTCGGAGATGAATTCAATGAAGCTGAGTTTAGGTCTACGAATGGCCGTATCCTCGATCGTCAAGCAAAGATTGATGACATTCTAAGTAAGATGAACAATGCACTGAGGGATGCAGATATGGAAGGTCTCAAGACTATCATCGAAGACTTAGAGATTGCATGTCCTGATTCTGGTTCAAAAAACTGGACAGATGTGCGTCAGTTTAATCTTATGTTTTCTACGCAACTCGGCAGTATTGCTGGAGAAGAAGGAAAACTATATCTAAGACCTGAGACAGCACAAGGAATATTTGTGAATTTCTTGAATGTACAAAAGACAACAAGACAAAAACTTCCTTTTGGTATAGCACAGATCGGTAAAGCTTTCAGAAATGAGATTGTTGCTCGTCAGTTCATCTTTAGAATGAGAGAGTTCGAGCAAATGGAAATGCAATTTTTTGTAAAACCTGGTACTCAGAAAGAATACTTTGATTATTGGAAGGAGACAAGAATGAAGTGGCATACAAATCTTGGAACACCAGCAGATAAGCTTAGGTGGCATGACCATGATAATTTAGCGCATTATGCAGATGCCGCTACTGACATTGAATTTGATTTTCCTTTCGGCTTTAGAGAACTAGAAGGAATTCACTCTCGTACAGACTTTGATTTAAACGCTCACCAAGAGTTATCTGGAAAGAAGTTACAATATTTTGATCCAGCACTTAATGAGAGTTATGTTCCGTATGTAGTGGAGACTTCTCTAGGGTGTGATAGAATGTTTTTATCTCAGATGGCTAATGCACTTCAAGAAGAAACTGTACCTGATGCGGATGGAAAAGATAGTATTAGAACAGTGCTAAAATTGAATCCAGTAATTGCTCCTGTTAAGGTTGCTGTTCTTCCATTAGTTAAAAATAAAGAAGAACTGACCAAAGCTGCTTCTGATGTATTCGACAAATTGAAAACAAGCTTCAACTGTCAGTATGACGAGAAAGATGCTATCGGAAAAAGATATAGAAGACAAGATGCTATCGGTACTCCATATTGTGTGACCATAGATTTCGATACACTAGAAGATGGAACAGTTACGATAAGAGATAGGGATTCTCTAAAGCAAGAAAGAGTAAACATTGATGATCTGAAAGCAAAAGTTTTTGCCGGAACGGATATGGGTAATTTAATGTAAAAACTTTTTATAGAACGTTATAAAAGCCAGATGATGAAAAAATTATCTGGCTTTTTTGATGTCAAAGCAAATTATCATCTAGATTTACAGTAATTATTCATCATAATTTAAATGTCAAAATCTACAAAAGAGCAAAAATTTAATGTCCTCTATTCTGAGTGGGTGCATCCTCTTTTTAGGTTTATTTACTTTAAAACAAAAGACCAATCTCTCTCAGAGGATATCGTGCAAGATACTTTTGTTAAGTTCTGGGACAAGATGGGCACAGTGGGTGAAGGAAAAGAAAAATCATACCTATTTGCATCAGCCAAAAACCTTCTTCTTAATAAGATAGCTCATGATAAAGTAGTAGGGGTGCATGCCAAAGGCCAAACTGAATCTTCTGTCAAGTCTCCACATTATGATCTTGAAGTTACAGAGTTTCAACAAAAACTAGAAAAGGCAATCTCAAAGCTTCCTGACAATCAACGAGAAGTTTTCCTCATGAATAGGATAGAAGGATACAAGTATAGGGAAATTGCAGAATTGCTTAAGATCAGCCAAAAAGCAGTAGAAAAACGAATGAGTCAAGCATTATCAGAACTAAGAAAAATTCACAATAAAATATAAACTAAGTAGGGTATAATCAACGCTACATGTCATAGATATACAATGAATAAAATAAATCACACAAATTTTGATAACGATTTCGACAAACTCCTGTTACAGTGGTTTGATGGAAATTTGTATGGACAAGAGTTGTCTGATTTTGAAGCGGACCCTAAATTCATAGAATATAAGAAGATAGGAGATAGCGCAAATGAAATAGATTTTCCTATAATAAATCAAGATTCTCTTCTCTTAAAAATCAAAAACCAGTTAAAGGATAATGATGTGCCTTCAGCTAAAGTGATTCCTTTATGGAAAAAATTAGTAAGCGTCGCTGTAGTTGCCGTTGCAATCTTTGGAGTAATGATATTATTCTCCGCAGACATCATTATTGATTCTCACCATGCTATACAATTATCACACGCTTTGCCTGATGGATCTCAGGTCATTCTCAATAGTGATAGCGAATTAGAATATGATAATAATTTTAATCAAGAACGTGTCCTTAATTTAAAAGGAGAAGCATTTTTCCAAGTAGAAAAAGGAAAGTCGTTTACTGTTGTTACTGATGAAGGAGAAGTGTCTGTTTTAGGAACTTCATTCAATGTTTTGGCAAGAGATGGTGTATTTGTTGTTTCATGTAAAACGGGTAAAGTACAAGTATCTTCAAAAAACAATTCCAAAATAATCACCCCAGGAGAAAGGGTTAGATTTAGCAATGGAGTAGCAACTAATATTGAAAAGGTAAATCCTGTAAAAATTGATGATTGGACATCAGGCGAGTCATATTTTGAACGTGCACCACTTCAAGAAGTCATTTCTTCTATGAGTCACAAGTATGATGTTGAAATTGATCTCCCTCAAGCTTATCATGGCAAACTATTCACAGGTAGTTTTATCCATAGCGATTTCCAGAAAGCTTCAAAGATGGTTTTAGTCCCTATGGGTATAGCGTATGAAGTCACTGAAAATGATGTGTTGAAGATTCATTAAAACCCCTTTGATTCTTGAATTTTACTTCTTCTTATCATCACCTCTCTTATCCAAATAGGGATGATAATCGCACCCACTATAAGATATGAATAATAAGTAATTATTCTCCAAACCAATGCTACGAGTGAAGCTATTCCTTCAGGAACATAATCAATATAATATCCCCCAAATAAATATTCAGCTACTCCTGCCCCACCTGGTGTAGGTGTAAATGCGGTAGTGACATGCATGGTCTCAGCCCTAGCCATAATCAAAAGTTGATTGTAAAAGTCGAATGGTGTGTCCTCTACAAAAGCAAGAATTATACAATTGATCGCTAAAAATCTAAATACCCAAGCTCCTGTAGTTGCCAGCATAGCTTTTGCATGATAACCCATAGTCTTCTCTTGCATCTCTTTAGAAGTAGCTACTACATCTTCTGCAGTCTTCTCAAGATCCGATCGAAATCGTTTAAGAATTTCCCATTTACTGAAAAATAATAAAATGCTTTTAATGGTGTTTGGGTTCACAAACAGTCCATAAAAGAAGACCGCTCCATAGAGGCTCATAAAGAGAATGACACCAAAAAAAGTATACCCAAACCCATCCAAATCGGTCAATGATTGCATGCCCGGTCTAATCATAATTGCTCCTAGAACTAGATATAACAATGGAAGTGAAACCACAAAAAATATAGTGTCTATAACCATCGAGTATAGTACAATAGATACTGTTTTAGCAGTAGATAGTTTCTCTTGTGCTAGTAAAAATAAAGCAACACCTGATCCACCTACACTCGTAGGGCTCACAGAAGATGCAAATTCCCAGAGTACAATTAACTCCAAAGATTTTGGCCATGAAAATTCTTTATCTGTCATGATTCTCATCCTCCAGCTGTAGAACATGTGCCTTATAACATACATCATTCCTGCCATGAACACCCAGAAAAATATTGAAGTGCTCCAAGAAATCTTAGATAGCTCTTCTAAATCCAACTGACGATACATCATCCAGCCGACAACAGCAAGGCCTATTATCATAGGAGGTATTATCCTACTCAATCGAATCGAGTTCAGCATCGAATTCTCTTCTATATTGTCATCTGTGTGATCTACCAATTTTATTACAATTATCCTTTTTTGATCGAAACGCAAAACTACTAACATTAACCTCATAATGTCACTTTATGTTCGTCTTATTCAAGTAATATTAGATTCATTTTCATTAAATAGACATCATTACATATGTACAAAAAGATTAATTAGAAAAGACTTTTATACTTCCTATCTCATTAAAGAGAATTTTCTAAATATATTTGACTATTGTGAAGAAGGTTTAGGCATGATTACTATCAGTGTCTCAGGCGGTGTTCCTCCTTATGAAATATCATGGTGCATCGATCAAGATTCTATTGGGTCTGCAGTAATGGACACTAGCGGTTATATGACTATTGATAGTTTGAGTCCAGGGAATTATAATTTTATTGATGCTGAGAGGTGTGAAAATTAATTTTGAGCGGTCAGTTATTTACTAAAAAATCATATTTATAAGGCCGTCACTTTCTGATTATAACATCTTAAAAATTAAACGAACTACTTAAAAACAAACCGCCTTCCCCCAAATGATTGAAACTATACTCGAACGACATGATAAAGGTATGGTACAATAACATGTCAACCGCAGGTCCATACCCCACCAAAAATCGATTATTTAGCGTATTGGTATCTTTATAGGTAGGTTCATTTACAAAACCAAAATCAAGGTTTGCTCTTAAGAATAATCGAAGATTCATCTTTTTGAACTGTTGCAAAAACATGTACTTTCCCCAATTGACATTCTTTTTATACAACCTAAACCGGAATGAGGTTTTGGCTACTGCCCAATCCGTTCCATCTACTACATACAGTTCATATCCTCGTATTATATCTTTATCGTAACCAAGTCCTGTATTATTGGCAAATGCAACGGTGTTTCGAGTCAAGTTTGTTTTTGCTTTAATTCTTCCACCCCAAATCCATCTTTCTCCCAGTTGAAAAAATTTTTCTATCCCTGCAGTAATAGATAGATTGTTGAAATCATCGAAGATTCCGAGGCCTTCTTTTGTGATATTCCCAAAAAACATAAATCCGCCTTCTGGATATAGGTTAAATATTCTCTTATCATAAGAGAAATCATACTTCAAAGCAAAATACCTTTGACTCGTTTCACCATTCAGAAAATAATCAGGTGCTACATCTTCAGCGATTACGTCATCTACACTATTTTGGTGGTATTCTAGCTTGAAATCATGGAATTGGTAAACATCCGGTCTATAATTAGCTCCCAGTCCCGTCCTAAATCTCTTTAGTAAGATTCGCTCATCATTGAGCTTTTCGAACACCGTCTTATTATCAAAAGTAGCATACCCTATCTCTTTTTGATTTGCAAAAAAGATCTCCCCGAAGGCACCCCAAGTCTGCGATATGTATGGATAGTTATATTTCAGTTCATACTTTCTAGTATAGCCATGTTGTATTTTTAGTTTCAGTTTATCTTTTCTCCCAGTAACATTTATATGATCGACACTCAAACCATAATTAACTCTACTAAAGTCTCTATTCTGATCTGTCCACCATACATTGAAGTTTCTGTCTGCCAATTCAAAGATTAATGAAGGATAGATAAACCAGTTTTCCTGTAGGGTAAGAACAATGTTTGTTGTTCCATCTTCAATATTCCAATTACTGATATTAAGTGCAACTCCCGTAAATAAAGCTGTGCCAAGCAGTCGTTTCTCGTTTTCTCGTTTTCTTCTAGGAAGCTCAGAAGTATAGATGGTGTCTCCAATCGAAAAATCTAGCTCGTTGAATATTACATTTGATTTTGTGTGCTTATTTCCTTTAACAATAATATCAGATACTAAAAAATAATCTACAGATTGTGCAGAAGCATTTATTGCCACCGCCAGAAATGAAAATAAGATGAATATCGACTTACACATTGAGATAACTCATTAGCGAATCATATCTTTCTTTGAGATCGTCTATATATTCATAATCTGAGAAAGAAGCGGTGATGTCATAACCAAACCTCTGGAAGGATGATATTATTGAGCCAATATCTTGTTTGTTTATTTTTAGGGTGACTTGCACAATATTACTTTCATCTACTGAAGTGAGAAAAGTACTTAAAATGGCTGCATTCTCTGATTCGACTATTCTTGATATCTCTGCAAGACTATATTGTGGCTTAGAAGTAGTAATAACTAATATACTTCCAGGTTCAGAAAATGAAAAACTATTTGCATAGTACTGAATCAGATCCTCCATAGATATTAGACCAAGGTAGTTTTCATCTTTGTCCACAATAGGTATGACAGTAAGTCTTCCGCTGGCCATCTTACTCATGACTTCAAAAATATGATCGGTATCTCTGACAAATGGTCTAGCAAGTCCAAGACTGTACGAACCGATAGGCTCATCCATATCATTATTCAAAATTATTTCTTCTGATATCAACCCTAAGAATTGAGTCTCATTTACGATTGGCAAATGCTTCACATGGAAGATACTCATCATAGTGATGGATTCTTCTCCTGTATCACTTGTTCGCAATGGAGATAATTCGTGTGTTATGAGATCTTTCGCTATCAAAAGGATATGTTTCTAGTTATATTATATAGTAAACAATATTTATACCTGCTTTGTGTCTAGATTCTATTATTTTCTTAAAAAATGTCAGCTACTAGCGTCGAAGTAGTTTTTTTCGTTCAAGATTGAACTCTTCTGTACTGAGTAGTCCTTTTTTTCTCAATTCTGCAAGTTTATTAAGCTGAGATAACAAAACATCATCAGTAATAACCAGTTCTTCATCAGATTGTTCTTGGCTTGCCTTACTAGGTTGTGATTCAGACCGTGCTCCTAACTTGAACCCATTTGCTTCGAATTCATCAAACTCTGGTTGTATTCTTACAAACGCTAGGTCATCTTTTGTTTTGATTCTTTCAAAGTCTTTGAAACCGAACTCTACAGCTTTTGATAAGTGATAGTAAGCTTTATCCTTTATTTCAGTCATACTATATGCACAAGCGATATTGAAATGAAGAGCAATATCATTTGGATTGATACTTAGTCCTTGTGCAAAATCTTCGATCGCTCCTTCTAAATCATAGTCTTTGTATTTTTTAATGCCACTATTTTTGAATGGATTAGCTTTCAATGCTGAAGACCTTGTTGGTGTTGATGCTCTTTTTTCTCTTCTCGTTCTTGTGCTTGTTCTATTTCTACTTTTTTGTACTTGGCGCTCTCTTCGTTGCTCTAGATAATCGTCTTTTCTGTTTTTAGATGAATACCTATTGTATCTCCTATCAAACTCTTGATCACTCATACTAAGAAAACGTACCGCCTCAAATATTCCAAATATGAAAAAAATAGGTGCAATCTTAAAACTCGTGGCAATCAACATAAATATCATAAAAAAAGCAGGACCCCTTTGACGCAAGTAGAAACGCTGGCCACCTACTGCACCTAAAATAAAAGAAATGGCGGCTGCCGTAGTTCTATTTCGTCTTGGTTGATATTTTCTAGTACTCATTGTTCAAATTCTTATTCTCTATTAATCATCAAAGCCAATAGCTGAATGATTGTTAGTATATTTTGCATGTCAAGATAGCAATATCGTCAGAATATTCTTTTCCGCCTCTAAATCTATCAATTTCATTTAACAACTCCTCGTTGAATTCGTCAGGACTTCTTTTTTGATGCTCTCTTACAAAGTCCTCAATTTTGTCATCATCAAAATATGCACCTGATTCATCTTGCAACTCTGCAAGTCCATCTGTAAATGAGAGTATCATCGCTTCTCCATCAAGATTAATGAGTTCCTCATTGATATACGGAAGTTTTTCAAATGCACCTATGAAGGTACTCCCTTGATCTAATCTGAGCATTTTACCACCATTGACCATCACAGGAGGATAATGCCCCGCATTGATATATCTCATCGTCTTAAGGTCAGTATCTATCTCAGCTATAAAAAACGTTATAAATTTATCTGCCTTAGTAATCCGATAGACAGACTGATTCAATGCAAAGACGAAGGTCTCCAAATCTCGATACTGGTAAATTAGATTTTGGATTAATGCCTGAAAGTTTGCCATCAACAAAGCTGCAGCGACCCCTTTTCCAGAAATATCTGCAATACATATCGCAAATCTGTTGTCACTGAATTTTATATAATCAAGATAATCACCTCCAACATTTGAATGCGGCATGTAAATCTTTGATAAGGCAAAATGTTTCTCCGTTGGTAACGTGTCAGGAATGAGCATATGTTGAACTTCACTGGCTAGCTCCATCTCACGCTTCAGCTTTTCCTGCTCTATCTGTTGTTTAAACAACCTTTTATTTTCAATTGCCACTGCTATGATGTTCGTAATCGTGGTTATGAATTGGATTTTATTATAAATATCCTCTTTGTCCTTGATGCCTCCAATAAGAGAAAATGCTATTGGTTCACTTTTATGAAAAACAGGAATGACAATATCAAATTCTTGTAACATCTCGTCATCTAACTCTTTAATTGTATGAAGACGTTTATGCTTAAGCAAAAGAGGAATATATTGGCTTATTTCCTTTTTTTTGAAGTTGATAGCACTTGCGCATTTCCATCCTGAATCACCAATAACAAATAGAGCCATCTTTTCGATCGCCATCTCCCAACTGAGAAATGATTTGTACATATTGAACAAACCATCCGCGGCTACATTATCATTGATCGCTTGCGTAATCGTAAGTAGGCTTTTGATTTGCAACTGTTTTAAACTCAGTTCTTTCTCTAACTTCTCTAATATCGCGAGTTCTCTATTCATTCATTTTATTTAATACTTGTGGTCAATTGTCTTGATGACCGCGATAAAACCATGCAAAAGGGTGAATGATTTTAAAAAGCTAAAATACACTAAATGCTCCTAAAAGATGACACCTGTCCAAAAAGAGAAAAAAGAAAGAAATTAAATGATGGCAAAAAGCAATGTCTTAGCGAAGCAATTACAGAATATTATTCTAAATAAATAAGATATAATGTTGCATACAATATAAAAAGAGTCGACATTTGTAATGTGAAAAATATTATACTGATAAAGATCGTTATTTTTTATTTCATGGTAACTCTATAAAGAAGAATAATCGACCTATTTAATTGTCAAAGCAACATTAATTATTGGTAATTATTAAGTCAACAAAATTATTGGTTTTTGAAGGTTGGAGCCGAACACTATAAAGAATATAAGAGTTAGATGAATACACCCTTGAAAAGTGATTTACACTCACAATGACGGCAACCAAAAGAACATACCCTGAACTTTTATGTGCCAAATAATACCATAATAACCAATTGTGGTAAGAATTTTAGAGATTGTTTCTATCCCCATAGGAATAATTGATAGTATAGATAGTTAAGTCATTTTGTTAATTTGAAAAGCCCTGTCCCCGCAGGGCTTTTTTTGTTTGTTATCCAGAATTATTCATATCTCTACCTTTCATTAAACAGAATGACATTCCAAAGTTCATAGGAGTCTGAAAACTGATATATAGCTATGTCTACCTCAAACGGTCCCATAAACACTACCCCACCCAAAAATCAACGCAGTTCTGTCTAATATAATGAACCATTTTTACCGATATTTGCATTCTACAAGAGTAAATTCAATCATATATGAGAATTCTTCAAATTATCTTCGTTTCGATTATTTCAATGTCAATAACATTTGGTCAAGGTATTAACTTCAATGTTCATTCATTCGAAGAAGCAATCAAAACTGCAAAAGCAGAAAACAAACTGATATTTGTAGATGCTTATACGACTTGGTGTGGTCCATGTAAATGGATGGCAAAGAATGTATTTACCGAAGGAAAAGTAGGTGATTACTTCAATAAGTCATTTGTAAATGTAAAGATAGATATGGAGAAAGGAGAAGGACCGAGACTTGCTAAAGCTTGGAAAATAACTGGATACCCTACACTCATATTTATCGATAAAAATAGCGAAGTTATTCATAGATCAATGGGTTCTCGTCCTTCAGAAGATTTTGTAGATCTAGGTCATGCAGCAAATGATCCTGAAAGACAAATCACAACAATGACAAAGAGATTCGAAGCTGGAGAGAGAAGTGAACATTTCCTTTGGAAGTATACAGATGCGATGACTTCAGCTGGCCTGAAAGGATTCAGTAAAGTAGCACAAATGTACATGGATACACAGTCAGATTGGACGTCAGAAAAAAACATGAATTTCCTGTTTGATTATGCAGATGCAACAATGGATTCTAAATTATTCAAGTATACATTGGATCATAGAGAAGCTTTTGAAGCATTGGTTGGTAAAGAAAAATTTGTACAAAAGCTAAGTTATGCTGCTGATATTGACAGGTCAAAAAGTGGTATAGCCAGAGATGATACTGAAGGACTAAAAGAACATTACTCAAAGTATTATGATATTATAACAGCTGAAAATAAAGCAATGGTTAGCTATTTTAATCAACTTATGTATAGTCCTGACCCAGTAGAGCAAGAAAAATTTAAAGCAGAGATACAGTTATTTCTTGCTGGAAACCCTGATCTTGGTTGGTCATTTTATAACAGTGCCGCTTGGCAAGTATTCGAAATAACATCAGATCAAAATCTTCTCAAAAAAGCTTCAGAATGGACGAATATATCAATCAATAACACAAAAAATTCATTCAACACAGATACTCAAGCTCATATCCTATATAAGTTAGGAAACCTAAAAGAAGCTAGAAGATATGCGCTGGCATCAATAGAAATAGCGAAAGAAGAAGGTGCTGATTATAGTGCTACAGAAGCTCTATTGGAAAGAATTGGGAATTAATTATATCTCTTTTAAGCAGCTAATGCAAACAAATTCACACCAACACTTTTAAGTAACTCTTTCAGATCATTAGTAAGTATTTCTTTTTTCAATTTGAATTGATTTAACATTAAATCAACTTCGTTTTGAGCATTGAGATTGATCATTTCATTCAATTTTTCAAGCGCTGAAATGATGTTCATAGCTTCTATCGCATTTTCACTTATTTAATTTTCATTAGACATGACCGTTTACTCTTATTTTAAAAAATGACTTGTCGAAGGTTTTTTTATTTCGATTTGGTCTTGTTTTGCTAAACCAATTAAACCAGTAGCCGTAGTTTGCCTCAAAAGACTTGTCGTTTACTGATAAAACATAGAAGTCTAAATTAAGGTTCTTTTGGATAGTTTATCATTGAATTCCTCTTTTTTTAGAATTTCTCGAATTGATTTCTGTTGATCATTTTCAATTAGCAATAGAAAGTCTAAGTCTTTAGGATTTGGTTTATTTGAAATAAAACTTCCATCAATCCAAATTGTAAAACTTTTGAGCCCCTCATTTTTTATAGCTCTAATAAATGAAAGAAAATTATTAACTATTTCCACTCTTAAAGATTCCTTATTAAAATGCCTTACAAAATGCTCCTCAAGTTCTAACATGTTAGATTCAACAATATTTTTATCACTTTTTAGATTACCTCTTGTGTCAAATTTAATGATCTCTGCCATATTTAAGCAAAAAAACAATAAAGAAAATAATAAGCTAAACATGATAACAATAGCTATTCTTCCTCACGTTCATACCTCTCCAAACATATAAAAATATATCTTTGCCCCTTCCAAAATAAAATCTCCATTTATGAGTGATACAAATAGAAAAACGGTCTTGTCATGCATTCAACCTACAGGTGATATGCACTTAGGTAATTATTTCGGTGCTGTAAAGAACTGGGTAGCCCTTCAGGACAAATATGATTGTATATATGGAGTAGTGGATTATCATGCGATGACCATGCCATATGATGTCAAAAAATTAAAAAATAGCACTTGGGATATAATCACAAACCTTGCAGCTGTCGGTGTAAAAACAGAAAATCTCTTCGTACAATCTCTAGTACCAGAACATGCTGAATTAGGTTGGATATTCAATTGCTTCTGTGGTGTCGGTGAGCTCATGAGAATGACACAATTCAAAGATAAATCTCAGAAACAGGAAGAAGAAAAGTCTAATAAATTCATCTCTGTAGGGTTACTGGATTATCCAGTATTACAAACAGCGGATATATTGATTTACAAAGCGGATTATGTGCCAGTAGGAAAAGACCAAGAACAACACCTTGAGTTATCAAGGAATATTGCTGGCAAGTTCAATCATCAAGTTGGTAAAGAGTATTTTGTGCTGCCGGAAGGACTATATACTGAGACTCCAAAGATTATGTCAACTGCTGATCCAATGAGGAAGATGAGTAAGTCTGCTGGTGAAAAGCACTATATCTCAGTCTTTGGTGATGCCAAAAGAATCAGTAAACAAATTAAATCTGCAGTTACAGATACTGGTGAGCCATCAGATGTGATGAGTCCTGGTGTAGAAAACTTATTCAGGTTATTGAAAGCTTCTGATGATACTGAAAATCACATGCAACTTATGGATGCATACAAAGATGGAAATTTAAGATATGGCGATCTTAAAGTAACAGTAGCAGAAGCAATCGTAAAGATGACAGATCAATTCAAAGAAAATAAGGAGAAAATCCTAGCGGATAAGAAAGCTCTAAAAGATCAAGTAAAGGCAAGTTCTTACGAAATCAGAAAGAAGGCTCAAGAGACCTTAAAAGAGGTAAAAGAATTGGTTGGTTTATTAAACGTAAGATTCTGATGAAAATCATAGCTACTGATATTACGAACCTGACTGATGCCAGATATTTTGCGGCATGGGGTGTTGACATGATGTGTTACAATATTGATCCTGACACCGAAGGAAGTCTAACAATTCCCCAATTCAAAGAGATAACAGATTGGGTAGAAGGACCATTGACAGGAATTAAAATTGCTGGTCTAGTAATTCCAAAAACAATGTTCTCTGAAGGAATAGACATCAAAAATGTGATTATAAGTCCATTTATAGATAAGGCTGACCTTCCTACATCTATAGAAAACGTATATCGTATATGCACACTAGAAGAAGGCTGGCAAGAAGATGATAATTTGATTCTGACATTGTCCAAGGCTGTAGATCAACTTTCTGAAGATGAAGTTTCGAAAATCAAATCAATCTCAGAAGATAAAGAGGTATACCTCGATGGCATATTCAAAGCAAGTGATTTGGCAAACATCGAATCTTTTAATGTGACTGGCATCATACTAAAAGGCGGTGATGAAGAAAAAGTAGGTTATAAATCTTTTGATGAACTGGACGAGGTGTTGGAAGCTATGTTTGATTAATAGAGTCTTCTACTTTACCTTTTACACCATCTTATAAACAACGCTTAGTAACAGAATCAGTTACAAAATTAATCTCTACATTTGTACAAATATGAAAAATTCATAATATGAAAATCCTTCAAACAGCAGAGAGAGTGTCACATGAAGACATGTCTGACAACTATGTGTTTCAGCGCTCGTTATTGGCATATTTAGAAGCGGCAAAAATGGTGTCTGGTGATGTGTTAGAAATCGGTGCTGGAGAAGGTTATGGGATAAAGCACATTGCTCCAAAAGCTGATAAGTACCTAACCCTGGACAAACATCCTGTCTACATAGACCCTGAATATACCAATGTATCATTCAAACAGATGAACATACCACCTTTGGCTGGCATCGAAGATAATAGTTTTGATTTTGTAGTTAGTTTCCAAGTGATAGAACATATAGAAGCAGATAATAAGTACGTATCAGAAATTCATCGAGTTCTTAGGCCTAGAGGAAAATTTATCCTAACTACACCTAATAAAAAGATGAGTATCACTCGTAATCCTTGGCATGTAAGAGAGTATACTATCGAAGAACTGATAAAACTTCTAGGTCAAAGTTTCTCCAAAGTAGATGCAAAAGGCGTGTTCGGAAATGAGAAAATCATGGACTATTACAACAAGAACAAAGCATCAGTAAGGAAAATTACAAGATTCGATATTTTTGATTTACAACACAAACTTCCTCGACAAATACTACAAATCCCTTACGATATACTAAATAGGATGAATCGTAAGAAACTTCTGAACCAAAACAACAACCTAGTTTCGGATATTCACTATGAAGATTATTCTATTAGTGAAGCAAAAGAAGGATGTTTTGATCTTTTTTATGTCGCAACAAAATGAATTAGATAGATAATCAGTTATACTATCAAACTATCTTACTCTATTATTTGTGATAAAAAAATACTTCCTCTGGGTCTCAATGATTTTTGTGATTTCATTGATCTATTCGCGATTTATGGTCTCGGTTTCTATGATCTTGATGGTCATTTTAGCTATAGCTAAAACTAAAGAAGATTCCGATTTTAATTTTTTCTCATTTCTGAAGAAATTACCATACTCGGGGTTACTGTTAGTTTTTGGAGTTATTGTTTTATCAGGAATTAATAGTACCGATAATAGCGCATGGCTGCACCAAGTAAAGCTTAAACTTCCTTTTTTAATTCTTCCTTTTTCCTTTTACTTTTTGAAACCGATAAATCAAAATGTTCACCGCTGGATTCATTTAGGCCTTATTGGTATAATCTTAGCGAGCTCACTTCAGGTTATAGGTAATTTTCTTATCGACTATGAAGGGATAAGCGGTGGTATAAATAGAGGAAAGTCGATCCCTGCACCGATGGATCATATTCATTATAGCATTATTCTTGCCTATGCTACAGTTTCATGTTTTGTGCTCGGTATCCTTGAATCTACTAAAAAGTGGAAAGTACTTCTGTTTATAGTGGGTTTATATTTATTCGGGTATTGTCATTTTTTATCCGTACGCACAGGCTTGGCATTGTGTTATACAGGTATCGGGGTAACGTTGATCTGGTATGTAATATCGAAGAAAAAATATCTCATTGGTTTATCTGTTGCTGCACTTATCATAATACTCCCGTTTGTAGCCTATAAAACCATCAAGCCATTCCATAATAAAGTACAATACATGATGTGGGATATCGAACAATACCAAAAAGGAAATGGAAAAAACTATTCTGATTCCGAAAGGCTAATGTCTTATGAAATTGCAATTGACTTGATAAAAGAAGCACCCTTTTTAGGGCATGGAATTGGTGATCTTAGACCACTCATAACACAAAAACACAAAGAAAAATATGGAAAAAAAGATAAGTACATATATCCACATAATCAGTATCTTTATATACTGACTGCAGTAGGATTATTAGGTGCCTTGGTTTTCTTTTTTGGTTTATTTTGTCCACTTCTTTTTACTAAAGAGAAAAATATTTTTTTAGTCCTAATATTTATAATGTTGGTGCTTTCATTTCTAGTAGAAAACACGATTCAGCGAGCGGTTATTACAGCATTTTTCTTGTTTTTTATCCTTTTAAATTTGGGAGTTGAACCCAATACTAGGCAAGAGAAATTAGATTAGATATTACATCCACTTTCGTTTATCAATTTCGATTCTATACAGAAATTCATCCATGATGTTTTGAGCGGTTGCATTATCTATATATGGAATACCAACTTTTCCTGATGCTGTATGTACTACGAGGTTGGCTAAGCCTTTTCTTCTTTGATATGGTGATTGTTTTTTGGATAACGATTGAATTTTAAAGATAGGTAATAATTCAGTTTTGTCTCCATATGTACCTCCTCTGATGACCAGCATTTCTTCATTGAATCCATACCTCTTCTTTCGAAAAGACAAATAGAAAGTAAAGACCATAAATACGCCAGCTACTCCAAAAAGGATCGCTTGTGTATTCTGATCAAGATATACCAATAGTGAAACTAGCCCAATTGCTATAAGAGATAATCTGCCACCATTTCTATAAAAGTATCGTTTATCTATCGGGGAATAGTTTATGTTTGAAAGAGCTTTTTGTCCATATAAAGTGTTTTTTACTAGCTCAATATGTTCATCTTTGCAGCTCGGTATTTTGATAGATGTCTTTTTATTCATTACGATGCTCGAAGCTTGTTTGAGTTGAAGATCTTTGATACCTATTAGTTTTTTGAGTGGGTTGTCTCCCCATGACACAACTTGTATCTTGTGATCAAGTGCAGAAACATCTTTTTTGGTAAACAAACCACCATTGATCTTAAATCCATTTTTTGACCTCATAAATTTCAAATCATAGTTGGTGATGACCATTTTTACCATAGAAACAAGGAATGAAAGAAAAAAGAAAAACACAATAGCTATTCCAACCAGGATAAGACCACTATTGACCTGTGATATGACTGTTTCTTGGATTTGCTCATTGAAAACTTCATCATGCATTTCCATCTCATCGATGCTTGACCATATCCACCACATAAATGCCAAAATAATACCACCAGATCTAAGATGATTTTCTACTGCACCCGCTTTTATTAGATCCAAAACATCAAGCTGCATGATAGTTTTAAAAACAGGAGTAGATTTCTCCTCTAATGATTCAATCAAATCTAAAGATTCATCATCTTTATTGACTTGCTTTTTCTTTGATAGAAGTAAATTTCTGAGATTCTCCGCTTTTTCATTTCCCAAGGCATGAAACTCAAATTCAGCTTTGGCTGAGCCTGCAGTATCGATCTTTAGTCTTACTACATCGAATATTCTGTGAATGATATTCTGTTCAAAATTTATGGTTTGAATCCTGTCAAAAGGGACATTCATTTTACTCCGTTTGAAGACTCCACTTTCTATAATCAACTCATCATCGTTGATATAAAAGTAATGCCTGAAATAGTTAATGATAGAATAAACCATACCTAACACTGCAAAAACAGTTATCCCAATCAATATAGTTTGTCCCTTACCACTAGTAAATCCTTTGCCCACAAAAAATAGGAGGATTAAAGGCAATGCCTGACGTACTAATAGCCTATACGTTTTAAGTATGATCAATAGGATAGCTACCGCTGATTGTCTAGTAGGTTCTGTAAAATTATTTAAGTGATCATTCTTCTTCATCAATACCTGTTTTGATCACAATAAAGTCTTTGATCCTTGCTGCAGATTCTGGGGAAAGTCCAGAAATAGAAAGGTCGCTTGATGCCCCTCCAGCGGTAAAAACTTTCAATTCGGCAAGATTATAAAATCTATCTATTGGCCCTTGCGAAACTTCACAATGTTGTACTCTATTAAATGGTACAACAATGGATGATTGCCAAAAAAGACCACTGTTATAGACGATGTCTTTCTGTCTTATTGCATAGCTTTTTTTCTGAAATTCATAATAGACAAAAACAAGCGTGATAAGAGTAAGAATACCTAAACCAAGCCAGATGTAGATCCCAAAATCAATCATCCACTCCATTTCAAAAACAAACCGTAACACTAATGAAACAATGAAACCGACACCAAAAAAAAGAACAGTCCAGATAGTATCAGCCTTGAGCAGGTTCTTTTCGAGTGGACTATATTCCAAAATTGCCATTTGCGGTAATTCCAAAGGAAAAATTTGCTCATTTGAGAATTCTGGTTCAAAGTTAAATGTATCTTCTTCTAGATATGGTGTCATATTATGATTGCTTCAAAAAGCAATATAACTCAATTGAAAATAGATAGCAGACTATTTCGATTAGAATATTGAATTTGAAGACAAATCATGTTCTTTCAGAATAACAGGAAAGGAAGCCTTATTTTATATTTTACTTATTTAATCAATTCAAACGTTCCTGCAAAATATCCTGGTCGTTTCATCGTACTTGATGCATTCCAATTTTTACTAACTATTATCTTTTCTTGTGGGTTGTACAAGAAGATCACTGGTTGGTCGTCGTACATTACTTTTTGTAAGTCAATGTAATATTGAAATCTTTTGGTATCATCTTGAGTTGATCTAATGTTATCTATCAATTCATCCGCTTTCTTTGATCTATAACTTACATCATTCAATTTAGCCGGGTCATCGTTGTCACTATGCCATTTCGCATACGGGTCATCTAAAGCTAAATCTTGCCCAAGAATAGACGGAATAAGATCATAGTCTCTTTTCTTTAAGTTCTCTCGTCTAGTATCCTTGTATTCCTTTGTTATGATATTGATGTTGATATTAACCTTTTTTGCATTTTCTTGAAGTAACAGGCCGATGTTTTTGCTGAGCTCTGATCCTGTTATATGAATATCAAGATCCATTTCAATCTTTTGACCATTAAATTTTTTATCGATCGTACCATCGTTATTTGTATCCTTCCATCCTTCTTTTGAAAGGAGTTCTTTCGCTCCAGCGATATCCAAAGCTATTGGTTTTAGGTCTTTATTATAATATGCTTTCTTTTCATTTATCATTCCTATAGTTGGACTCCCTAACCCCCCTTCAAGAATTTTTATCAATTTCGGGACATCTACTAATTTGGCCAACGCTCTTCTAACATCTGGATCAGATAATTCTGGCTTAGAATTATTGATTGCTATGTAGTAGAACTTCATCAGCTCAGGCGTGAAATATTGAAAATCTCCACCATATGTCTCATTGCTTTTTAAATCAAAAAAAGTATTTCCACTCATATTAGCGAATACGTCAATATTTCCTTCTTTCATTTGGCTGATCGTGGCTGTTTCATCAGATATGAAGTGAAATTTAAGCTCATCTGGACTAGCCATCAATGATGGAATATCTGTACCTTCAGCCCAGTAATTCTCTTTTTTTTCCAAAACTATATACTGGTTAGACACCCATTCTTTTAGCTTATATGGTCCAGCCCCGTTTATACTTTCTCTGGCGAACTTAACATCGTTAAACGTTTTTGCAAATGCAACTAGTTTTGGATTTTTGCTTATTAAGTCTTTTGCGTTTTCACTGTCCAATTCAGGTATTGATATTTCACTCATTGCATCCTCTGGATCATAGTGATATTGTGGATAGACCTCGACCGTTACTACCAGTTCTTTAGCTAGTATGTAGTAATCTTTAAAATAAAAAGTAGCTCGGTTTTGGTTTTGGGGATCCACTTCTACTTCGGTTACCCATTTCATATATGATCTATAGCCAGCTGCATTTGTATTTGGGTGCTTAATGGCTTTCAGTGTAAATGCTATATCCTTAGCAGTTATAGGAGTACCATTATCCCATTTAGCTTCATCTTTTATTTCTATTGAGTATTTTGTTCCTCCTTTATATGGTCCATCAATTATAGGTTCACCATCAGGAATTGCTTTAATAAGAATAGGGCTCAGTTCATACGTCTCAGGATGAAAATCTGCCATTGGTGCAAAAACATTGTGAAATACAATTCTTTCTGTTGCTCCTGGATTTAAGACGGGATTTAGCATGGTCGGCTCTTTTAACATAGCTATATCCAACACATTATCAACTACTTTTGTAGCGTTGTCGCCTTTACAAGAAAAAAGAAAAAAAGAGAGTATCGCAAAAATAAATGCTGAATATTTGTTCATGGTGGGTATTTTAAAGAAGTGTTGTTGTAAACCTTGCAAGGCTAAAAATAGTCAATATTAACATT
Source organism: uncultured Saprospirales bacterium (assembly GCA_913061325.1). GTDB lineage: Bacteria > Bacteroidota > Bacteroidia > Chitinophagales > Saprospiraceae > CAJXUU01. Next base: position 29,133 of record CAJXUU010000001.1, read on the forward strand.
TCACCAAGTAGTTTTAGACTAACATTCATTTTGAACAGAATGAATGTTAATATCTAGCTAGTAGAATCTATCATTTAGGTGGCGAATTCATATTTAAAAATATTAACATCTAGGGATATGCATGAAATAAGAATACTTCGTTTCTTTGTGCTATGGGAATACTATTAATTTACGCCGCGATATCAATCTGTTTTTCTTTTTTATGTTCAATTTGGGAAGCCGTATTATTAAGCATCACGCCTTCATTTGTAAACACGGAATTGCAAAAAGGATCTTCTTTAGGAAAATCACTAGATCGATTCAAGCAAGATATTGATAGGCCGCTTTCCGCTATACTCACATTAAATACGATTGCTCACACCGCGGGTGCTATCGGAGTAGGGGCTGCAGCCACTACTTATTTTGCAGGTGAGGAAGCTCCATTAAAATTTTTGACCTTTTTGACATGGGATATGATAGTAGCTGTGGTTATGACATTGCTGATCCTGTTCTTATCAGAAATTATCCCCAAAACAATAGGCGCTAATAACTGGAAAAGCCTTGCTCCGTTTACCGTAAAGTCTCTTTCTTTTCTACTTAAAGCTTTAGCACCTCTTATATGGGTTTCGCAATGGATCACAAAAAGTTTCAAAAAAGATAAAGACAAGGGAGTGCTTACTCGTACTGACTTTTTAGCCTTGGCGAATGTAGGAAAAGACAGTGGTGCGCTTGAAGCATCAGAATCATCTATCATATCCAATCTTCTTGGTATGGATACATTAAAAGTGCAGGATGTGATGACTCCTCGAACTGTTATGCAAATGATAGACGAGACCATGACAATGGAAGAATACTATTCTTCTCACCAACCAATGAGGTTTTCTAGGATTCCGATATATAGTGGTAAACCTGATTCTGTTACGGGTTTAGTGCTCAAAGATGAAGTCCTTACCAATATGATTGAAGGAAACAAGGATAAACCATTGTCAAGCATAAAAAGAGAAGTCAAAATGATCAATCAGGATAAAACACTCAAAGAGTTGTTTGATTTCTTGACAATAGAAAATACTCATCTAGCAATCGTACATGATAGTTATGGAGGTGTGACTGGTGTTGTTACTATGGAAGACATGTTAGAAACCCTTCTCGGGCTGGAAATTGTTGATGAATCAGATAACGTGGCTGACTTAAGGCAATTGGCTAGAAAGCGCTGGGAGGAACGTGCTAAACAATTAGGAATCATAGATTAACCTTTATATCAAATAGATTATTATAATTCTATAAAATGGCAAAAAGTAAGAAAAAGAAAATTGCTGGAAAAATCAAAACTAAGCCAGCTAAAACAACTATTAAAAAAGCTGTTTTAGAAACTGTTCCATTTTATGAGTCTGGTTTTTGGAAAAAGAATTGGTGGAAAGCACTTATTATATTTCTTCTACCTTTTGCTCTTTATTATCAATCAACCACCTTCGGTTTTGTCCTAGATGATCAGATTGTTGTTTCTGAAAATAAATTTACAAAAAAAGGATTTGACGGTATTGGTGATTTATTGACAACCGAGAGTATGACTGGATACTTCGGTGAACAAAAAGATCTCGTAGAAGGAAATCGATATAGACCTCTCTCTCTTATTACTTACGCCATAGAATATGGTATTGTTGGAGACTTAAAGCCTGGCCTTAGTCATTTTATCAATATTTTGCTTTATGGACTTACAGGCTTATTATTATTCAGAGTACTGACCATGATGCTTAGAAAACGAGTGGCTGTCACCTGGTGGTTGGCTATCCCTTTTTTGACCAGTCTTTTATATATAGCTCATCCCATTCATAGTGAGGCTGTAGCAAATATTAAGGGCAGAGATGAGATTTTGGCATTACTACTATCCCTTGCTACTCTGTATGGTGTTCTACGATATATGGACAAAAAGAGTATTGCTTGGTTAATATCTTCATGCTTCTTATTCTTTTTAGCATTGTTATCTAAAGAAAATAGTATTACGTTTTTAGCGGTTATACCTCTTACTGTTTACTTCTTTTCAGAATATAAATGGAAACCTAATTTTTTAGCATTGGGAGCACTTGTTGTCACCACAATTGTTTATTTGGCTCTTAGGTTTAGTGCCGCTGGAGTACCTGAATTCGGAAAAGAGATCAATGACCTCATGAATAATCCGTTCTTAGGAATGAAAGGGGGAGAGAAGATGGCAACAATCATGTTTACACTTTATAAATACATCCAATTATATCTTTTTCCTCATCCATTAAGTCATGATTATTATCCATACGCAATTCCTGTATTAGGTTGGGGAGATTTCAGGTCTTTAGGTTCACTTTTCCTATATGTCGGATTGGGAATATGGGCACTCCTGGGGTTAAAAAAGAAGAGATTGTCCAGTTATGCAATATTATTTTATCTAATAACATTGACTATTGTTTCAAACATAGTAGTCAATCTAGGTACATTTATGAACGAGCGGTTTATCTATATGGCATCGGTCGGTTTAGCACTTCTTCTTTCATATATTATAAGTGAAAAAATAGGAAAATGGAAAGGAAATACTGGTGTAATCATAGCTTCCGCTCTTGTAGGTATAATGTTGGTGGGGTATTGTATGAAAACAATTTCTAGAGTGCCTGATTGGGAAAGTGCTCTTTCTCTTAATACCTCTGCAGTTAAATATGGAACTGAAAGTGCTCGCGCTAATTCTTTCATGGCAACTGCACTGTACAATGAAGGAAAAGAAAGTATAACTGCTGATAAATGGGATAAACTAGAAGAAGGTTACGAATATGCTAACAAGGCTTTAAAAATTCACCCATTTTACCTAAACGGGAACTTGATGAAAGCGGGAATCGCAGCAGAATTATTTAAAAAGGATAGAGATGAAAAATTGCTATTAAGTCGGTTCGCCGAGGTCATGAGAAAACGACCTGATGTATCCTATATCAATGAATATATGGAGTATCTTGAAAGCCGTACTAGCGATATGGACTATTTGCTCAACTGGTATGCAGATGTAAGTATCAATGATGTATTAAACAAAGCTAATAGACCTAAATGGGCTCTACATTATCTCAATAGAGCATACAAAATCGATAAGACTAATAAGAAAGTTTTAGAAGGCATTTCAGTGATTTACAATGTTCTTGGAGATGCCGATAAATCTAATACGTTTAAATCAATGGCTGAACAACAAAATTAATATGGACCAAAACCTTCTCAATAATATAGCGCTTACGATGGTACCTGAAGTTGGTCCTGTTATGGCTAAATTGCTGATAAGCTATTGTGGAAGTGCTGAGTTAGTATTTAAGGCTTCTAAGAAAGAATTGCTAAAAATACCAGGAATAGGACCCAAGACAGTTGATAAAGTAATCTCTTCTGATACCTTTGAAAGAGCCGAAACACAACTCAAATTTCTATCCAACAATGGTGGTAAGGCAGTAGTTTTTCATTCTGACGAATATCCACAAAGACTTAAGCATTTCGAATCATCCCCTTTGGTACTCTACCTCAAGGGAGATATGAATCTAAACCATAAACGGACTGTAGCAATAATAGGTACTCGAAAACCCACAGAACAAGGAAAAATAAACTGCGAAAAACTAATCGAAGGGTTACAAGATTATGATGTTCAGATCATCTCAGGTTTGGCTTTTGGTATTGATACTTGTGCGCATAAAAAGAGTGTAGAAATCAATACAGAAACTATAGGTGTAATGGGACATGGACTTGACATATTGTACCCGGCCGAAAATAGAAAATTGGTCAGTAAAATGGTCATTAATGGCGGTGTATTAACAGAGTTTCCAATAAATACCCGTCCTGATAGAGAAAACTTCCCAATGCGAAATAGAATAATTGCTAGTATGAGTGACGTCGTAGTAGTTGTCGAAAGTAAACGCAAAGGTGGATCTATCATCACTGCAGAATTTGCAAATAACTACAACAAAGATGTTTTTGCTATTCCTGGTAGAACTACAGATGAAGTATCAGAAGGGTGCAATAAACTGATCAAACAACATAAAGCTAACCTTCTAGAATCAGCAGCAGACATTGGCTATATTATGAGGTGGGATGAGACTGACAAATCTCGTGTTGTTCAAAAAGCTCTGTTTATCGACTTTGATAATGAAGAGCAAAAATTAATTGACATTCTAAAAGAGAAAGAATCAGTAACAGTGGATGAATTCAGCCATTTGCTAAAACTCCCTCCTTCCAATCTTGCAAGTATGTTATTAAATCTCGAATTTAAGGGGGCGATACGTTCGTTACCTGGTAAAAAATATATCTTGAGTTGATTCTTATAAATCTTTATTTATGAAAAAGTATCTGTACATATTATTTGTGCTCGTTGTATCATTATTTTCTTGTGATACCAGTAAGAAAGCTGCCATAACCGCTCAACCACAAATAGTAGAAAAATCAATCACAGGCTTAAATAAAAAAGCTAAAAATGTGATTTTTATGGTGGGGGATGGCATGGGTATCACTCAGATAAGTTCGGGATTGTACAGCAATGATAATAAACTCAACTTAGAAAGAATCAGCACAATTGGCCTTCATAAGTGCTATGCATATGATAATTTGATAACTGATTCCGCAGCTGGTGCTACAGCATTCGCCTGTGGGGTAAAAACCTACAACGGAGCTATTGGGGTAGGGCCAGACACGATACCTGTTCAATCTATTTTAGAAGAAGCAGAACTAAAAGGATTAAAAACCGGCATGGTTGCTACATCAACTATAGATCATGCTACTCCTGCATCATTCGCGGCACACAATAAATACAGAAAAAATTATGAAGAGATAGCGCTAGACTATCTAGAGACTGGGTGTGAAATTCTTATTGGTGGAGGTCAAAAAAGTTTTGACCGTAGAGAAATGGACGAAAGAAACTTATCTGAAGAATTTGCCAAAGATGGATATACCGTCGTAAGTCATGTTGATAAAACGATCAATGAGATAGATATGACAGATGTAGAAAAATTGATCTTCTATACTGCTGATTCATCTCCATTACCCGTTTCTCAAGGGAGAGACTATCTCAAACCTGCATCAGAATTGTCAATCAAGCATCTAAATAAAAACAATGAAAATGGATTTTTTCTATTGATAGAAGGTTCTCAAATCGATTGGGGAGGACATGCCAATGACGCCAATATGATCATCACAGAGATGTTAGACTTTGATAAAACAATAGGTGCTGTTCTTGACTTCGCTGAGAAAGATGGTAACACCCTAGTCGTCATAACTGCCGATCATGAAACAGGAGGGTTCGCGATTCAAAAAGGGTCAAAACTGAATGATTTGAAAACGAAATTCACCTCTGATTATCATACAGCTGACATCATTCCTGTCTTTGCTTTTGGGCCAGGAGAAGAAGACTTCAGCGGTATCTATGAGAACACCGAACTCTATCATAAAATGAGAGCAGCTTTTGGTTGGGAAAGCAAAAAGGATTGATATTAAATTAATTTGTTCTAACTATTCCACATTTCAAGGCATTGATTCTCCATTTCAGTCATTTTATCTTGATCTTCTTCGGTCTTGTCGCCGTAACCTGCCATGTGTAGTAATCCATGTGCTATTACACGCAACAACTCTGACTCAAAAGTTGTGTTATACTCCTTAGCATTGTCTCTAACTCTGTCAACAGATATGAAAATGTCACTTTCTATTTCATGACCCTGCTTATAGGGAAATGTGATAATATCTGTATAATAATCATGGTTCAAATACGTCTTATTGATCTCCAAGAGATAATCATCGCTGCAGAATATATAACTGAGCTGTGATATCTGTTTTTCCTCCTTACTAGCAATATCAAACAGCCAAGAAGTGAGTTTTTCTTCTTCAGGTAAGTCAACTTCTATTTTTTCTTTGTGGAAGGTTATGGGCATATTTTTTTACATTGTTGTGCAAAGGTATATGTTTTCTATTTGATCACATACTTCGCTATTTATCTGATTTGCTTACGTTGTTCTCCTCTTTATTGGGGAGCAAAAACAAGATTATAAACAAAAAGCTCTGTAGAAATGAATCCACAGAGCCTTGATTATTTTAAATTAGTCGTTTTATGAGAACTAATTCTGTATTTCTTCTACACCTTGAACCAACAGTGATACTTCTTCACCCAATACTTCTACAAATCCTTTGTTAATATTGAATGTTTGTTTGCCCCCTGATGTATCAATTATTCTTACCTCTCCAGTTACGAGGCTAGATACTATAGGCGCGTGGCCTTTTAATATCTCAAACTGCCCATTAGTTCCTGGAACTTTTACAGATTCAATACTTCCTTGGTAGATTTCTTTCTCTGGTGTTAATACTATTAATTCCATAGTTTTATAGATTTCGAAATTTTGAGACATTGAGGTTCACTTCGATTACTCGAATTCTCTTTAGCTCGTCATCTCTTTTCTTTATTTAAGCTTCAGCTATCATTTTCTTACCCGCTTCGATTACTTGTTCGATGTCACCTTTCAAATTGAAAGCTGATTCTGGGTACTGATCCAATTCACCGTCCATGATCATGTTGAAACCTTTGATAGTATCTTCAATTGGTACAAGTACACCAACAAGACCTGTAAACTGTTCCGCAACGTGGAATGGCTGAGATAAGAAACGTTCTACTTTTCTAGCTCTGTATACTACATTTCTATCTTCATCAGAAAGCTCTTCCATACCAAGGATAGCAATGATATCTTGAAGTTCTTTATATCTCTGAAGGATTCTTTTTACTCTCTCTGCTGTATCGTAATGCTCATCACCAATGATCGCAGGATCCATAATTCTAGAAGAAGAATCTAGAGGATCCACCGCTGGATAGATACCCTTCGCTGCAATCTTTCTGTTCAATACAGTTGTTGCATCAAGGTGAGCGAAAGTTGTAGCTGGTGCTGGATCCGTTAAATCATCTGCAGGTACATATACCGCTTGTACTGATGTAATAGATCCTCTCTTTGTAGAGGTAATTCTTTCTTGCATTAGGCCCATCTCAGTTGCAAGTGTAGGTTGGTAACCTACGGCTGATGGCATCCTTCCTAATAAGGCAGATACCTCAGATCCAGCCTGAGTAAATCTAAAAATATTATCAATAAAGAATAGGATATCTTTTCCACCTTGTGGATCAGACATATCTCCATCTCTATAGTATTCTGCAATAGTTAAACCAGATAATGCAACTCTTGCTCTCGCACCAGGAGGTTCATTCATCTGACCAAATACGAATGTTGCTTTTGAAGTCTTAAGCAATTCTCTATCTACTGCTTTAAGATCCCATCCGCCTTCTTCCATAGAATGCATGAACTTCTCCCCATAATTGATGATACCTGCTTCTAGCATCTCTCTCATAAGGTCATTACCTTCTCTTGTTCTTTCTCCAACACCTGCGAATACTGATATACCATCGTATCCTTTTGCAATGTTGTTGATCAACTCTTGTATAAGTACAGTTTTACCTACACCTGCACCACCGAAAAGTCCAATCTTTCCACCCTTTACATAGGGCTCGATTAGGTCAATTACTTTGATACCTGTAAATAGGATTTCTGTATCTGTTGATAAATCTTCATATCTAGGTGGCTTCTGGTGGATAGATCTGATATTTTTAGTCTTATCTAAGTTTCCAAGACCATCAATTGCATCACCTGTTACGTTGAACAATCTACCTTTGATTTGCTCACCAATAGGCATTGATATAGGAGCGCCACTATCGACTACTTCTGTACCTCTTGTTAGACCATCAGATGAATCCATGGCAATAGCTCTTACACTATCCTCACCAAGGTGTTGTTGTACTTCGAATACTAGATCAGACGCACCTTCTCTTTTTATTACAAGTGCATTTAAGATTTCAGGTAATTCTGATCCTTCCTGAGAAAAGCTTACATCTACTACAGGTCCGATGATTTGCTTGATTTTCCCGATATTAGCCATAGTGCTATAGATATTTAAGTTATATAAATTAAGGCTTTCTGAATTTTGGTGCAAAGATATGGAAAACCTTATAAAATAAGGGTACAAATCGATTAGTTTATCTCCTGTTAATAAAGTGTTTGCGGTTTTATGTTTTTGCATTAAATTGTTCGCTATTAACCACTTATTTTAGAATATGTGATATGTTATTTTTGTCGTGACGGAATCTAGGATTTCGAAGGGTGGATTACAATTAGTACTTTATTTTGGAAATTGGTTTATATTGATCTTCTATTAACCAATTAATCATGATCTTCAGAATTGTTTTACTATTACTTTTTTGCTCTCATTTATCCTTTGGACAGAAAATAGAGATAGCTGCAGGGCTTTCAAAATATGATTATTCATTAGAAGACGAACAAAAATTCTCAAACTCTGCTAATACAGATATTGGATTCGGTTTATATTTAGGTCTTAATGATGTACATTTTGAACTGATGAACTTCAGGTTTACGGTTGGTATTAGCAAGTCTGCTACAAAGTTCCATTATTGATCAGGAGGTTCGGGAGGAGGTGTAATTACTGATGCTGGAACAAATAAATCAGTGCTCACTTTAGGAGCCTACCCATTCAACTTCAAACTATTCAAATATATAGACATAAATATAGGGGTTAAATGGTTGCAAATAATTTCAAGCACAGTTACAGGCAATTATTCAGAATTTGGTCTCGCGGGTAATGCTGCATTTGACTTTTCGGATTCAGAAGAGGATATTCTAACAACAAACCAAATAGGTCCAACTGGAAGAATCGCATACGTTATCAAACTTTCTGACAAAACATCACTCACCCCCCAATACAATTATTACTTAGGACTAAGTAAGGAATTCAATAAATATATAAGTACAAAATTTAGACAAAATCATTTTATAGGTATTGGTCTTCAGATTAAGATCTAAAATGAAATCTTCTCCAAATGAACTATAACACCCAAATCCTTCGTTATCAGACTGTAATTAAAAATGTTGTAGTCGATAACACATTTATATTAATGAGTTTCTAGTCCTATAATCTCCCAAATTAAGAGGATACCATGAAAAATTAAACGTATGAAAAACTTACTCCTTGCTTTATTAACCATTGCTTCAATGGGGTTAAATGCGCAGACGGAAGTAGACTTCCTTAATGCAGTAGGTAAAAAAGATCTATCAAATGCAAGTGCGTATCTTGCACCAAATGTATCTTTTTGCATCAATGACAATCAGAAAAAAGTAAGCAAATCAACTGCTATTTCTGAGTTGAAAAAATTCTTATCTACTAAAAAGATTCAAAAATTTAAAATTCTGCATAATGGTAAATCTTCTGATAAAACATCAAGTTATAGAGTAGCAAGAATCAAAACTCAAAAAGGGACATACCGTATTTTTGCATATTCTGAAGGCGTTGGTCGCTCTTCAAAAGTGGTAGAAATCCGAATCGATCCTATGTAATATATAAATTAAGGTTTTCTTAACCACAGCAGTACAATATGAAATTTAGCTGATTATCAAGCCTTTACAACATATATAATAATTTAAATTTGTTTTTTTGGTACATTACCCTTTCATCTTTGGATTATACAACATATATTGCACCCATATTAATTAACTAAACAGCATTACGCCTATACATTAGATTTTACACTTAGAATACTTAATCAGATTATTATTTACCTAACCGATTAAAAGTGTAGACCTATGAATGTATGTGAAATGAAAGACCAGGAGTTAATTAAAACCTACCTTACAGGCGAAGATAAAGCCTTTGAAATTCTTCTTAAAAGACATAAAGACAAAATTTATACATCGATCTATCTTTTCGTAAAAGATACTGAGATGGCTAATGATATATTCCAAGATGTATTCATCAAAATCGTAGATACGCTACGAAAAGGTAAATACAACCATGAAGGTAAATTCTTACAATGGGCTATGAGAATATCATACAACATGTGTGTTGATAATTTCAGAAGAAACAAGAGAAGAACCAAAGTGTCATCAACCGAAACATTCGATATATTCGATATTTTAGAATCAAAAGATGATAATATGGAGACGACTATGATCAAGTCGCAAATGCACAAAAAAGTAAGAAGCTTAGTAGATGAATTGCCTCCCGAGCAAAGAGAAGTAGTAATTTTAAGACACTATGCAGATATGAGTTTTAAAGAAATTTCACAATTGACTAGAGTAAGTATTAATACTGCGCTTGGTCGTATGAGATATGCACTCATCAACATGAGAAAGATGGCTGACGAAAGAAATATGGTCGCAGTTTAAGAATTAAATTAAGATGGTAGATATGAGATTACAATTATAAACTCTACATCAAAATTATAGCAAGATAAAAGCAAGTATGGTCGATGATCATGCTTGCTTTGTTTTTTTTACACCATTTTCATAAAACAATTAAACTTTTTAAAAGACTTAAATCTATAACTAGATTATGTACGAGTAAAAACTGTCAACTATAATTAGAGTCAAATTAAATCTATTTATGAGAAATGAATTCTACCCTTGGTAGCAACAAAGAATATAGTTATTAGGTGAGAACAATCTATTTGTTGAACAACAAACCATAAAACGTCCTAACACCATCAAAATAGTTGCCAATTCGTAAGTTTTCATTCGGGCTATGTTGGTTATTATCACTATTGACAAGAGGGACAATTACTGCGGGTACTCCTAACGATTGAATAAAGGGGGATATAGGCACACTTCCTCCTAGGATTCGTACACGAATTGGCTCTTGGCTGAATTCTTTTTTTATTGCTTCATAGACAGCTATACCAATAGGAGAGTCCAACTCTGTTCGAAAAGCTTCATATGCTCTAGAGTTAGTGAATTGACAAATTTTAGGATTTTTGAATCTCTCTGTAGATGTTGGTTTTCTATCCAACACTAAATATCCTTGATCTATGATATGTTGTTTAACAAGATCTACTTGTCTTTTTGGTGGAGTCTCAGGGACCAAACGGATGTCAATCTCGGCTGTTGCTGTTGCAGGTACAATTGTACGTGCTTCACTTCCTATCCATGCCGATCCCAATCCTCTGATATTGAGAGAAGGATATTGAATTGATTCTTGATAATTTGCTCCTACCTTATCCGTGTTGCCTATTCCTAGTTTTACTCTAAATTGATTTTCATCATCAGGAACTTGAGCTAATATCGCTTTGGTTGCATCATCAATGACCACTCCATCATAAAATCCAGGGATAGTCACCCGACCATCTTCATCCTTCATAGACGATAATAATTGCGCTAATCTTAGTGCTGGATTCGGTGCATAATTACCATAATGTCCACTATGCAAAGGAAATGTTGGACCATATACCTTTATACTTATTGTTGTGATTCCTCGAGCACCATAAGTGATCGTCGGTTGGTTACTGATATGTTTTGGCCCATCAAAAATCAGTAACATATCTGCTGCAAGTGCTTCTTTATTCTTTTCCACCGCTCCAGCCAAACGAGGAGACCCCTTTTCTTCTTCAAAATCCAAGATCACTTTAAGGTTAAACGGTAGTGATTCTCCCTTTTCTTTCACCATTTTCATAACAGTAAGAAACATTATAAAAGGTGATTTATCATCAGAAGATGATCTAGCAAAGATTCTCCAATCTGGATTAATATCTTCAGTTGTCAGTTTGTTCCAATCAATATCTACCCACCCTTCTCCTACAATTTGTTCTTTTAGCACAGCTTTATAGGGGTCGTCTTGAAACCAAAACTGAGGATCTACAGGCTGTCCATCGATATGAAAGTAGTACATTTTCGTTTCTAGGTTTGGTTTCAGCGTTTTATAGGTAGCCAATACCAAAGGAACCGTTTCTGTTTCTAGTCGCTGGGAAGTAAATCCCAAATCGCTCATATGAGATTCTACCCATTCTATATTCCTTAAAATATCTTCTGGCTGATTGGCATCGTTTGGGATAGCCAAAAGTTCTTTCAGTAGGTCAAAAGATTCAATTGTTGCTTTATGCATTTCTCTATCACTGACTCTTTGCTGAGTAAATGCATTTATACAAAAAAGTATAAACAACGATGGAAGTAATATCTTTTTCATGATTCTTTTAATTTATTGACAAGCATATATAGCAAATGAACCCAACCAGTGTCCACCTTCATAACTATCTCCAACCAATGAAGAAAGTGAATTTTCAATATGATTATTGGCTACTGTTATCAGGTGATTATATCTGTCATCTGTGTCCACAATTGACTTCAAACACCATGCTCTACTAAAATTTACACCGTCTAAGTGTACTAATTTTCCGTCGGTTCTATCACTTACCCTACCAACTTCTAGTTTAAACTCTCGGTCTTTTAATTGAGGGAGAAATTGATCTAACCAAATCACAAATTCATCCTTTGCCAATACTCTACTCATTAGACTCGCTTCTTCGAGGCATGGAGATAAAAAATCGAAACCACTTGGCTCCCATATGATTGGGCAATTTTTGTCAGATTGATAGTAATCCTTTGCTCGGTTCTTAAGCAAGCTCTCTAATTCGGTGTTATCCACAGTCTTAGCATAATCCAATGCGAATGACATTCCAAAAGCAGTATTTGAGTGCTCTCCAACGCGGATGGGGTAGACTAATTTTGGTAAAAACTCAGAATATTTATCTACGATCATGTCAGTCAACGGTTGGAGGTTAGTTTCTAACTCTCCAGCTAATTGATCGTCCCAAGTATGTAACTCTTCTGCCAGTTTTAAGAGCCAGGCCCATCCATAAGTTCGTTCGTAGGTTTTATTATGACCCTCAAAGTATTCTAATTCTTTTATGATATTTTCTTTACTGATGTTCTGTTTTAGTTTTGAAATGGCGTCCGCTTTATTTTCAATATTCGGAAAATCTTTGAGCAGTTTTACCAGTGACCAATGCCCATGAACTGCCGAATGCCAGTCAAAGCAACCGAAAAACGAAGGATGCAAATCACTCGGCTCTCGCAAATCTCCTTTATCTCCCACTACCTGTCCTAATTTATTGGGATACTCTTGTAGCACACAAGCAAGAGGTAATTCTATAAGGTTATTAGCCGCTTTTAGATCTAGCTTTATTGATTCTTTAGCTTCATATATCGAAGTTTCTTGTGTTTTCCCTTTTGTTTCTGAACAAGAGGATAGTCCAATGACAACAAATAATATGAGCATTAATTTTATAAACTTCATGAAAATTATTTCATCTACTATTATTCAAATTCAACATTCCTAATTTGAGGTTTATCTATTGACCTACTCTTCTCTAGCTAACGTCCGTCCATTAATCACACTACTAAAAAACAGTGCGTTACCAAACATCTTGTTTCCACCATACCAATAACCCCTGAAGAGTAAATTATCTTGAAAACAGATCACTTTTCCACTGCCAGACCGATGTACCGTAACTGCAGGTTTATTGGCTGCTTTCTTATCAAATCCTCTTGGAATATAACCCGACTGAACCGGAGAGTTGGTATATTTTACTGGAGATGCATAACTATTTGCTGGCAAATCATATACTGATGTTCCTCTTCGGAATAATGATATACTGCTATTGTCATAGCCGTAACAAAGTGGGTGAGAAAGATCCATTTCAGCCCCAAATATAGCTCCTCCTAACACACCGGCACCTCTAGAAGATGAAGACATTTGGTATGCTTTTGATCCTGGCTTACCACTTTTGTCATTTTTAGTTTTTTCAAGTGATATAAGATCCTTCCCTCTCGCCCAATCGATAGCATTTCTAAAGAGAATAAGATTTCCTCCTCCTTTTACCCAGGCTGTGATTTTTTCTAATTCTTTAGTGTTGAGATCATTGTAGCTGCCATTTACCATAATGAGTGTATTATATCTATCCATTTTTGCTCTGAATATCTGTCGTTTATCAAGCATTGTGAGTGGAATATTATACCGTTGGTCGATATGGTGCCACACTTCTCCAGCATCATAACTAGTAACTCCTTCGCCAACAATCATCGCCACCTTAGGCATTTTTAAGATGCCCACTTCTGGATTCCCAAGAGTCATATTATTATCTGCCCACCCTGTACTTACAGCGTAAAAGTCTACCCCATAAGTATCTGATATAGCTGTAAGTTTAGCTTCAATTTCCGTCTTCTTAAGTTTTTGGTTTTGAATAGGAATAACGACATCTCCTCTTTGGAACTGCCTATTCCCTTTCTCAGTTTCAAGAGCAAACTCTTTATTGATCACCTTTGATCGTAGACCTGCATCCATCACCTGATAAAGTGCCGCTGGAGCATTATAGCTCTTCCAATCAAGTATATATGCGTAGACATCGTTCATTTCATAGAGCTTGCCGCTTGGTTCCATTGAAGAGATTTTACCTCCTGTTTTTATGCTACCTTTTACTTCAGCATATGTTAAATCAAATGCTAACGGAAGCGTCCATGCAGAAACATCATAGAATAGACTATCTGGAAATGTTCGTACTTTTTCGAAGATCGTCTTAACCATCAAGTATTGGTGCTGATCCATCGGAACATAGTAAGAATTCTCCTTTGGAAATCGTTTTCCATCTTGATTTGCATCCTGAGATAATTCATACATTTCTACTTTATGAGAAGTCAAGATTCTATGAAAATTAGACATTTTTACTTCATCTTTATCTGTGATTAGATATCCTTTGATTTTAGATGCTTTAGCAGCCTTGTTTTGTTTTTTGTAGAAGTCTCTTTTGAAATTAATGAGTTCTTCTCTCATGTTTGCAGTAGCCTTCTGAGTAGACAAAGATGTAACAAATTGATTTCTGATTGTAAATGGGAAGGACAATAATCCATTTGAGCTTTCTTGGAGATGTCCTCTAGAACTTGCTTGTTCAAATAGTATTCCTATACAACCATTCGCATCAGGATAAGTACTTCCTTTTCCATAGTAGAAATCATCGAAGCTAGCTTTTGTATAATAAAGAGAGCCAATACTATCTAAAGCCGCTGCGTGATATGTACCTATCTTTTCCGTGAGGTCTTGATTGAGCTGTGGAGTATTGGGATTAGTTCTAGATGGAATTCCTGGTTGGAAGAAAAAAGTAGAATTCGTGCCCATCTCATGGTGATCTGTCAACACATTAGGTTTCCATTGGTGGAATACTTTTATTCTTCCTTGGCTTTCCGGGTGCGTTAGTAAAAGCCAGTCTCTATTCAAATCAAACCAATAATGATTTGTCCTTCCTCGTGGCCATACTTCATTGAGTTCTCTTGATGCAGGGTCGCTTACTAGTGTTTTACTCTTGTGTGTATTTGCCCAAGAAGCAAATCTATTTAACCCATCAGGGTTATAACATGGATCCATGAGTGTAAATACATTTTGAAGAGTGTGCATCACTTCTTTGCTCTTTCCTGCAGCTAGATAGTATGCATTAACTAGTCCTGCATTTGCTCCACTAGATTCATTACCGTGAATACTATATCCTTGATAAAGAACAGCAGGAAGATTGTCTATAGATACTTTATCAGATTCTTTATGATCTGTTAATTGCAGGTGTGCTTGACGGATATCTTCTTTTCGAGCTAGATTCTCCGGTGAACTGATCATAACAGTATAAAGCGGTCTGTTTTCGTGTGATCTTGCATATTCTACCATTTCAATTCTATCAGAAGCTGTATCTAATGCCTTAAGATATATAATCAATTGATCGTGACTTACATGCCAGTCACCAATGTCATAACCTAAAACCTCTTTAGGAGTAGGAATAGATGGGTCGTATTCACCTTCAGGTAAATAATATTCCATCCCAGACTGGGCAAAAGATATAGTGATAGATAGTAAGAGAAAAAAAGTTGTTTTTATTAGCGACTTCATATGGGTAGTTATTTATGTGCCTAAATTTAACATTTTAGTACATAAATAAAAGAAAAATATGATGGTTGTAGTGGAAATGAATGTTTCGGCTGCTATAGATGACATCGCTTATAGCGATGTCATCTATTCAATCCACTATCGGCATCGATACATTTAGCCTCACTTGCTGTTCATCAAATGGGTTTCTGTATATCTGATTTAAGTCTTCAGATCCTCTGGCAAATCCAAAACTTGCAAACAATTCTGCTTTGATTCCATATTCAGCTTTTGTTTGAGCAATCGTTTGTTCATTTTGAAGTAACTCTCTGGCGTATCTTTTTAGCTCCTGTCTGTTTTTATTGGCTTGCCTAACTAGGCCATCTTTATCTAATATTTTGTCGTCCTCCCAAGTAGAAATTTCACACGTAATTATTACAGGAATATCCTTTTTTCCTATAGTAGGTATACATGGTTTTTAGCTTGATTTTTCGACAACACCGCGCTTTTAAGACCCATTTATTATTGAAGGAATTCGTACGCCCGATATCCTCATTGATCCACGTTATTACTCCGACTTGTGGTGATCTTACACTTGTTTCCTTCAATTTTTTTCTTAGTTCTTTGAGCCTTTTTTCTTGGATAGTATACTCTAACTCTAATCCTTTCTTTTCATTCACATTTCGAGAATACTGCAACTCATTTTCAAGCATGTTCTTTTCAAGTTTTGACACTATTAACTTTAATTGTGCTTGTTCTAATTCTTCTTTAGTGGAACCACCTATATCCAAAAGTCTTTTTTGATCTGAGACTTCTGCTTTTAATTCATCAACTTGGAGGGCTTTGATCTGATCTCTGTAGTCTAAATCTCGAAGATCTTTATCAAACTTAAGTTTTAGTTTTTCAATGTTGTTTTCCTAAGATCAAGTTCGTCTTTAAGTTGGTCATATTCTAATTTTGTGTATTCTTGGTCTAGTTCTAGAATTAAGTCTCCTTTTTTAACTTCAGCGCCTGTTGATAGATTTACACTTTTGATTTCGGTAGCAACAGGAGCATTAATTTCCCATTCGAATGCTGGTATTACTACTCCAGAAGCAGTGATCGTATTAGTAAAATCACCTTTCTCTACCGTTGCAATGAAGAAGTCCGATTTATCAGCCTTGTTTTTGAATAGAGATCGCAGGCCATAAATAGATAAACACAACAGTAATAGCCCCACTATGCTATATACCCATTTTTTATAATTCACTTTTGATAGTTCTTTATCTGATATTTGTCTATCCATTGCTTTTCCCTATCTCGTGGTCTTGCTAGATATGAGCGAAGGCTATTCCAAGAGTTAATTATCTCAATATCATATATTTACATATTGACAAATATACAATATTGTTCGGTTTCGGACAGGATTATTCGGAATGTTCGATTTTGATTTCTATCGTTGAAGATACAAGATGTACTTTTCCTCGAAGTATGGTTCTTTGATAAAGTTGACCAGAGGATATGTTTCGAAATAGTCTTTTTTAGAAAGATCGTTAGTTTCATCTTTGACTCTGCCCCCTTTGAGTGCTATTATCCCATTAGGTTGGGCATGTCTTTGATCATTTGGATCTATTAGATTAGTAGACCATTCTTTGAGTCTTTCGATTTTGGCAACGGCACGAGTGACTACGAATTCGTATTTCTTTCGGTGTTCTTCAGCTCGGTCTTGGAGTGCTGTAAGATTTTCTATCTGTGCGATTTCTTTCACCTCATTTACAACAGTTATCTTTTTTCGCGTTCCATCTATAGCGGTGAATTTCACATTTGGAAACATGATAGCCAATGGAACGGCAGGGAACCCGCCTCCTGTTCCAAGATCTAATATCCTAGACCCATCTTTGAATTGGATAAACTTTGCGATTGTCAATGAATGAAGAATATGATGTAGATAAAGGTTATCAATATCTTTTCTCGAAATCACATTTATCTTATCATTCCACTCTCGATAGGCATCCCATAACAGCTCAAATTGTCTATATTGATTGTCACTTAAGTCTGGAAAATATTTATGAATTAACTCCAACGATTATCATTTTTACGGATCAATAATATAAATGGCATCACCAAATAATACAAAAACAACAGCAAATCTAACAACAAAAGCTGGTGTATAGCTATGCTTTCTTTCATCTTTTTTATTAACCGGCTGTGAATTGACATTTGCACCACTTGTTTGACGATATATGCAATAAGGTAGATATGGATTGGGATAGTTCCAAATATCGCTCCTAAGAACAGCAATAGATAAAATAATACTTGACTGGCACTGAAAGCACCTAACATAATTTGATGTGCCAATTTATAATGTACTGAGGTTGTGATATGTCTCGTTTTTTGAGTAATGAAACCATTTAAAGTGCCCAGAGAATCTGTAAAAACAAAACTATCTGGGTGGATACATATTCCTGTGTTTTCAACAGTAGCAATCGCATTTATAGTCAAATCATCATCACCAGAAGCAAGGTCTTGTCCTTTTATCTTATCTAGATTTGAAGCTCTCAGCGATCTATCAATGATCATATTCCTACCAACACCCATGTATGGATGTCCCGCTTTTGCATAACTAAGATATTGCACACCTGTCATATATGTTTCGAATCTTGCAAATAGATTAACTATACCTTGTGTCTTTTTCATTGGGCTATATCCTAGAACGATTGGTTTATCTGTTGAGTTCATCATAAAGGACCAGTCAGATGATGCTGGTATGCAATCTGCATCTGTAAAAAGAATACGGTCATGCTTGGCTAAAGCTATTCCATCATTTACCGCTTGTTTTTTACCTGGTAAGTCGATTGTAGTGCTTATAATTTGTACTCTTTCCGATTGGTAAGCTGAAAGTTTTTCAAAGGTTTGATCGATCGAAAAATCGTCCACTAAAACGATATCATCGGACTTCTGTAAAAGGAGTGCTTTTAAAATCGCATCTACATTTTTCTCCTCATTTTTAAAACAAACAACAATTGAAATAAGCTTTGTTTCTTTCACAAATTCAATATCACCGGTGGCTTTTGCCAATTGTTCAAAAAGAAACAAATAGTACAATAGATGAACAAATAAAGTCACGATAAGCAATTCAATCATTGAGGAATGATTTCAGGATTCTTAATCTTTACCAACATGTCTATCAGTTTATTTTGACTTCTGTACATAGATTGGCTATAAACTTTCTCTCCTTTGAATGCCTTATAAAACGCCTCTACACCCGGAATACTGCTACCTTCAAAGTCAAATGACCTTCCAAAATTTAATGCAGAAGTGATTTCATTCCACATCATTAGAGACATCGCCTCATGTGAATAGCTGCTGTCTACCCCGGTTGCAAGATTATAGACCCATTTATCATCCATCACAAAATACCCCATCGCCATGATATTGCCTTTATTGTCAATGCATTTTACTATTTTTCTAGCTTGCCGCTTAGAAAGTTGCTCATCCAGGTTCCCCAAACCTCCATCTGCATATGGGTTTGACTTCCCTCTAGCTGTAAATGTTTTGTCTAAAAACTCTGCAAACGTAGAGAACCATTCCTCCTCTTTATAGATAAACTGTTCTGAGGCTTTTCTGATTTTTCTTCTACGATCAGAACTTAGAAGAGATCTGAGCATTACTAAATCAACCTCTTTATCAACTATGTAGGTATACTTCTTCTTCGAAATTGAATGATTCTTTCTTATTTCTGGTATAGCATGAAAAAAATCTTGTACTATCAAATGATGCTTAGGCAGTTGGTCGACAAGTTCCTTATAAACTACCCCTAGCTCCAAGGTCCCAAAAAATAACGGCCCCATGTAAGGGCATAAAGAAGGATGTAGAATATATGTTAATCCATATTTCTTCTTGATCATATATACCAAAACACCTAGGATTTCTCCATCTTCTTCGTACATAACGACATCCCATGGGCTGTTGCATACTACATCTAAGTACCATGGTCTGTAGAACACTGGTACGTAGTTATTTGCTATAAAGTTATGGTATTTCTGTTTTGTGGTGATCAAATATCTGGATGTAGGATAAAAAAGATAGAATTAATTCATTGTAAAAATACGTATATTTAGATAGTTAGGTAGATCTTAACTATTATAAAATAGCAGTGAACAAAAAAGCCTCTCATCAATAAAGATAAGAGGCTTTGATTTTATTTCTATTAATAGTATTATTTCTTTGTCTTCTGTAGATATGCTTCCAATGCCATTGACATTGAAGGTGTTTCAGGCGTTGGTGCTACGATATTAGGAAATAATCCTCTTTCTTCAATAGCTTGTAGTGTCGATTTTCCGAATACAGCAAATCTTGTATCCTTCTGATTAAATGTTGGAAAGTTTTCGTACAATGATTCTATTCCTAGTGGACTGAAGAAAATCAATACATCATATGTCACATCACTAAGGTCAGACAAATCACTCGCTACCGTTCTATACATCATAACATCTTTATAATTGATGTTATTATTTTCTAGATATGAAACTACATTTTTTGCACCCAGATTAGAACAAGGAAGTAAAAAGTTCTCCTTCTCTTTGTGTTTCATGAAGTAATTGTTAAGATCTTCAACCTTTCGCTTTCCTACGAATACTTTACGCTTTCTATAGACAATAAATTTTTGCAAATAGTTAGCAATTGTAGGAGTCAAACAAAAATACTTAGTCTCCTGAGGCATTTTTATTCTCATTTCTTCACATAGTCTAAAGAAGTGCTCAATGGCATTCTTAGATGTAAATATTATACTTGAGAATTCGTCAGGTCTGATCCTATTTCTACGGAACTCCTTTTCAATAACAGGTTCTACATGAATAAACTGTCTCCAGTCAATTGTAAGTCCCCACTTCGTTTCAAGATCGTAGTAAGGCGATCTTTCCGGTTTGGGTTGTGATACTAAGATCGTTTTCACCTCTTTGAAATCTTCCACGTAATTGTCTTTTTTCGCCGTAGCAGTGCCTCTTGATGCCATACACAAAGTTTAGTTAATAAAACTTATGCTTTTTTCAAGCAATTCCAAAACTCCCTATTGCCTTTATTAACAGCAGAATAGGTAAAATTTCGAAGGCGCAAAGGTACAAGAAAAAATGGAATAAATTACTCGAAATCAATCTACTTGATATCAATAGTCCTCTGAAGCTCCTCAAGACTATCAATAACCCTATTACTACCATCGTCAAATAGATTAGAGAAACAGCTATTGTTTCAGGACCAAAGGCTATGACTAAGTTCAGTGGTATAAGGACTATCCCAATAAAAAGATTAAAGCTTTGGATCGTAAATCCGTACAAGGAAACCTCTTTTTGTATCGGAAAACTGGCCCTGACAAGAGATAAAAAAATATGTCTCACCACGTAAACGAGCAAGATAGTAAAGAAGCATAATTGGAAAATTTGCCAGCCTCCCTGGTTATACAAGTTATATAACACCAAATAAGCGAATATTGCGGCATTGACAATAAATGAAAAATATAATAAGATATAGTGCCCATTGGCTCCTTTTTTCTCTTCTCTGTGATTCAGTTTTAATACATTCTCATTAGTGATTGCTTTTGAGATCTTAGTAAGGGCGCCCCTCTGGGTGTTTATGACAATAGCCAGTATAAAACCCGTCAATAAGTTGAGCCAAAACAAAAAGGCATTTGATCCCTTTTCTGACTTTTTAGTGTTCTTTTTTCTGCTAGAAGTAGGCTTAAATGCATTTGCTTCCTTTTTTAGCTTACTTTTTCGAATAGGGATGTGAGAAACATCAAACGGGTTAGTCGCTGCGTCTTGCTCTTGGAACGATTCGATGCTCAAGTCTTCTTCACCTACTTCTGGGACGATTGTAGACTCTTCAGTTGTTGAGTTTGCCCTTTGAAGTCCGGACGAAGTAGTTACTGTTGGATCATCTGACCTTTCTACATCAAATATGTTGGTCGTTGAACTTTCTGCTTCTGGTTCTGATTGATATACAGAATCTAATCTCGATTGTATCTCAAACGGATTTGTGCCATCTTGGGCAATTCCCGAAATGGCTAGAAGGCAGAATAATATGATTTTCAAAGCTATTCGCATAATACAAAAGTATAAAAAGGTTGATACTTTTGTTCTATACAAGAAGATTGTAGATTTGTAATCTTTAAAATAGATCTTAGATCTCTAGAAAATAGAAATGAAAATGGCTTTAAAAGAATCAAATATGCTAGGCTTGGGTACCCAAGCACCTGATTTTAACCTTCCTGACACAGTATCTGGAAGAGAACTATCTCTCAATGATGTAAAAGGAGAAAATGGAACAATAATTATTTTTTCTTGTAATCATTGCCCATTTGTGATTCATGTAAATAGTGAAATGATAGCACTCGCCCACGATTATGCTGTGAAAGGCATCAAAATGGTGGTCATCAGTTCAAACGATGTGGAGAATTACCCAATGGATGCTCCTGATAAAATGTCTATAGTAGCAATAGTTCTGCAATATCCATTTCCTTATCTATATGATGCCACCCAGGAAGTAGCCAAAGATTATGATGCAGCGTGTACTCCAGATATCTATTTATTTGATTCGGAGTCCAAACTTTACTATCGAGGAAGACTTGATGGATCACGTCCTGGGAATAATATTCCTCTTACAGGAATTGACATCAGAGAAGCTTTAGATTTATTAATCGATAACAAACCTGCTCCAGAAAAACAATATCCAAGTGCAGGATGTAATATCAAGTGGAAAAATTAAATGGTCAAAAAGAAAGATATAAATAGTAAAGAGATTGTAAATCGGAAGGCTAGATACGAATATCAACTACTCGATAGTTTTGAAGCTGGTCTCGTACTTACGGGTACAGAAGTAAAGGCTGTAAAAGAAGGGAATGCTAATCTATCGGATGCATACTGTCTGTTCGAAAATGGAAACCTTACACTCAAGAGCATGTTTATTGCTGAGTATAAATACGGAACCATCCATAATCATGAGACTCGAAGAGATAGAAGACTCTTACTTCGTAAAACAGAACTTAAAAAAATGGAGCGCCGTGTAACTGAAAAAGGTATGACAATTGTTCCATATAAACTCTACTTTTCAGAGCGTGGATTTATCAAAATACAACTTTATTTAGCTATAGGTAAAAAGACATATGATAAAAGAGAATCAATAAAAGAAAGACAAAACAAACGTGATCTAGATAGGATCAAAAAAGAATACTAAAAGCTACTCTAAATCCTATTATAATTCAATCCTATGAAATATTTTGCTTTAGTCTATACCTTTTTTTTAATCATGTTTATTGCATGTTCACCAACTAAACAAGAGCAGGTTGCGCCGGACAAACATAAATACCCAGCAGAATACCTCTACAAACAAAGAGAACACCCTGTAGGAATAAAAAATGATATTTTTCAAAAAGGATATGACCATGTTCAGAAATTAAAAAATTCAACTTCTCAAACGCTTAGAGCAGATTGGGAACAGGAAGGGCCACTGAACGTACCAGGTAGAATCGTTGATATAGAGGGTACGGGTGCTCCTAAGAATAAAATCTACGCATGCACAGCTTCAGGTGGGATATTTCTCACAGAAAATGAAGGAAACACTTGGACACCTATTTTTGATGATCAAATAACACTATCAATTGGGGATATGGATATAGCTCCAAGTAATAAAAATATTCTATATGTTGGAACCGGAGAATCAAATGCAGGAGGAGGGTCACTTGCATATGATGGATTTGGTGTCTTCAGGTCTGACGATGGTGGAAACACTTGGACCCCTCGAGGATTAGAAAATGTAGGAAGTATTGGCCGAGTTGCTATTCATCCCACTAATCCTGACATTGTTTATGTAGCTGCTATGGGTACATTATTCGCTCCAAATGATGAAAGGGGAATCTACAAAACTACTGACGGGGGACAATCTTGGGAACAAGTACTGTTCGTCTCCAATATTACAGGAGGTATTGATCTAGCTATCGATCCATCGAATCCAGACAATGTATATGCAGCTATGTGGGAGCGTACAAGATCTCCTGAAACTAGGGATTATGGAGGACCAACTAGTGGAATCTATAAATCTACCAATGCAGGTACACATTGGACAGAATTATCAAATGGACTCCCTAGTGTAGACCTCGGAAGAATAGGTATAGCTATATCCGAAAGTGAACCCGAAATATTATATACTACTATTGCTGATCCTAATGGCCCACATATGGGAATCTATCAGACCGTAGATGGTGGAAATTTCTGGTTTGAAAATTCAAGTGACAATATAACTTCTGTTCCATTCATGTGGTGGTTTGGTAGAATAGCAATTCACCCCAAAAACCCTTCATTACTATACCATATTGGTTTCCTCACTAGTAAATCTACCAATGGAGGAAATTCTTGGGCTCCAGAATTTAATCAAATGCACGTAGATCAACATACTGTGTGGATGAATCCTGATGATGAGGATGAAGTTTGGCTGGGTAATGATGGAGGTGTTTATCTAACCATAAATGGGGGACTTTCTTTTACTTCATTTAATCTTCCAACTACACAATTTTATGCTTGCGAGATAGATCACCTTGCTCCCTCTAATCTTTATGGAGGAGCCCAGGATAATGGTACAAGCAGGACCTTGACTGGTCAAAACGATGATTACACACGTATCTTTGGTGGTGATGGATTTAGGGTAATCGTAGACCCAACAGATAATAATATCATATTCGCAGAATCACAACGAGGAAATCTTGGAAAATCAACTGATGGTGGAAATTCTTTTGTTTCTGCCAAAGTAGGGATCGGGAACGAACCATCTAACTGGAATACCCCAATAGCAATGCATCCTACAGATCCTAATATTATGTATTTTGGTTCTTCAAGATTGTATAGATCAACTGACAAAGCAAACTTCTGGTCAGCTATATCCAATGATTTGAGCGATGGACCATATTTCGGAATTAATAATTATGGTACCACTACAGAGATTTGTGTGTCCGAAAATGATAAAGTATTGGCTGGTACCGATGATGGAAACATCTGGTTGGTAGATGAAGCGGGAACCTTATCTCAAGTTTATAATTCTGAACCACGCAGATGGATTACCAATGTTAGTTTTGACCCAGAAAATGATAATATTATGTATGCTACCTTTTCAGGATTTAGGTATGCTTCCGACGATTCTCAGGTAATAATGTCAACAAATAATGGAATTTCTTGGGCAAACATTAATGGTGATCTACCTGACATCCCAGTCAATGATCTTATTGTAAGACCAGATGCCGCTGAAATATTAATAGCAACTGACTTAGGCGTATTTTCTACAATAAACGAAGGAGCCAATTGGCTACCCGTTGGAAATGGATTACCTAATGTTGTAGTAACAGATATTGATTTTCATGTTCCTACTCGTAAACTTGTAGCTGCGACATATGGTAGATCATTCTTCTCTACTTTACTAAAAGAAGATCCATTGTCTACAAAAGAAGTAAGCATTGAAATAAATGTATACCCTAATCCAACATCAGAATATATCTCTATTGATACCGATGATTTAGGATTAAACTATACAATCATTGATATGAATGGAAGAATAGCAATAAAAGGAATCTACAGTAACAGAATAGATATTTCACAGCTTGAAAAAGGTATTTATGCTATTCAATTGATTAACAAAGAAGGACAAAAGTACAAATCGCAGTTTTCAGTGATATAACTGATTGCTGGATTAGGCAAGACCTAGAATAAAGCATAACCAAATGGACAAAACACAACAAGGGCATATATTATCATCTACAAAAGATGGAGTAGGCACTATCGAATTTTATCATCCATCACACAACTCTCTTCCTGGAAAGTTATTGGCAGAATTAGAGCGCGCAATCTATGATATGGGTGATAATGATGAAGCAACTATCATTTTATTGAAAGCTTCTGGTGAAAGAACTTTTTGCGCAGGAGCTAGTTTCGATGAGTTGGCTTCGATAGAGGATGAGCAAGTAGGAAAGGTCTTCTTTATGGGTTTTGCCAATGTCATCAATGCCATCCGAAAAGTGCCGAAGTTAGTCATCGGTCGTATCCATGGTAAAGCAGTAGGTGGTGGAGTTGGTCTAGCATCCGCATGTGATTACTGCATGGCTACTAAATATTCTTCTATCAAACTCAGTGAATTGGCCGTTGGTATCGGACCATTTGTGATAGGCCCTGCTGTAGAGCGCAAAACAGGGGTATCCGCATATAGCGAAATGGCAATCAATGCCACAGAATTCCGGACTGCAGAGTGGGCAAAACAAAAAGGTCTATACATGGACGTATTTGACACCACAGAACAAATGGATGAGTATATAACTCATTTCTCTAAAAAGCTCATAAAGATGAACCCTGAGGCCTTGACATTGCTTAAATCGATATTCTGGGAAGGGACAGAGCATTGGGATGGCTTATTAGAAGAGAGAGCTGTAATGAGTGGAAGATTGGTGCTTTCTGATTTTAGTAAGAAGGCGATTGGGAAGTTTTTGGATTAACCGGATTCGAACATTTTGTGTGCCTCTTAATAGATAAAGATTAAATCTGTGACAGCAAATAAGTATCAGAAACAATAAATGGTCAGCACCAAAAGGCACCAACCATCATAGTCATAAGGTTATATTACATTACTTGAAAAAGTAATTTGCAATCAGGAAGATCACTTTATCACAGATATCTTCTTAATAATTCTGCGACCCCTGATTTCTGTGTTTACTAAATAGATCCCTGTAGGCATATCTGCTGCATCAAAACATAATCGATTATTACCCTCATTTAAATTGATACTTAGTCGGTTTATTAGCTGCCCCGTTAGGTTTCGAACTTCTATGAAAGTCTTTACTGTTACACTGCTTTCGATAGATATATTTATCTGATCAATGGCAGGGTTAGGGTATAGTTCCATTGTAGATTCTACCAATTCATCTGGAAGACCATCTACCATTTCCGTTTTAGCATCTCTGGTGACAGCTGATAATGCTTCATTATTATTTGCAAATCCGCTACAAGAACCACCTTCATATATTTTGATATTTCGGAAGTAGCTATTTCCATTCCCAGGACTACCATCATGATCATCCACAAAAAACAATCTATCGAATGATCCAGTATAGTATGTACCTACAGGAACGATAAATGATTGCCAATTTCCTATAGAGGTATAATCGAAATCTCTATTGCCCCAGTTTTGAGTTCCATAAAATTGGAATGTAAATCCAGATGAAATGCCCGCATTATTATCAAAGCCTAAACCGTGTATTTCACCTTGTGCTGTAGAACCAAATTCGAATTCTATCACTGTACTTGACGTCACAGTATAGTCGAGTGCAATTGATTTCCATGCATTGTTGAATAGGGCTCTTCCATCACCACTGCCAACATCAGACGACGTACCATTGTCCTGGCCGTTTCCGTATGCTACTACGGTATAATCATTAAAATTGATTTCTAAACAATCTGATCCACCTCCACCAGTCGGTTCGCAGAATTCAGTGCTCTCCGAAGAGGTAAAATTACCTCCTGTCTTGATTGTGCTCCCATCAGACGCAAGAAGTGTATAAGATCCAGATCCATAAGAACAGCAAATACCATCACCGTAACTATCATTGATTGTAAACGTGTAACATCCATCAGGTAGACATATATCTTCAGTATATGACGTGTTAGCTGTGCCATATGGACCACCAGAGGCTACCGTTGTGCTTCCACTTTTAACTGTCCATGTAGTCTCCCCTGGATAGTTGTCTGTTGTGATATTTAGAGTAAGTTCGTTGTCAGTGCAAACTCCTCCTCCACCGCATGGCTGTAAGCAGCTTCCATTGGTAACAGCACTTCTAATCGCATTTCCTGGTTGTGTACCGAACCCATTAGAGAAGTTGACCCCTACACCATTTACAGCATAACAATAAGACATTATCGTTCCGCCATTGTTTGGGAGAATCGGGTTGTTAGAATTGTAACAAGCCGCTCCTTCTGTATTTCCTAATACACTTGCACAATCATCTATCTGCGTATTGTTCCCATTCCAGTAACAACCATGAGTATGATATGATCCAAATAAATGACCGTATTCATGACAAGCAATTTCCATATCAAACGAATATGTAGGTACATTCTGAATCTGATTAAGCACTCCACTTACACACATACGATTATTCTCAGATGCACATACGCCATTGATCGTTGCAGCCAATCCACCAAAGTTGATGTTTGTTAATAATTGAGCAAAATCACCATTGAAGTTATTCCTATTGTTTTGGAAAGAGTTGAGTTTTGCACCTGTAGAGCTTCCTGTATATGGACTTGTGCTACTCCAGAAGTGCGTTTGTGAGAGTACCGTATTGATATTTTCACCTCCATAGATCGTCGATATACCATTGAATAAAGTATTCATATAATTATTTGCAGCAGTCGCAGTACTTCCCAGTGTTTGATACATATTATAATCAACCTCTAGTAATAATCGCACGCAATCAGACAATGCTCTACTATCTGAGTGATCTTTCAAATCTTCGTCTTTATAACCCGGCCCTACATCTTTTGTATCACAGACTCTTCCTGTTTCGAAAGTCATATCTGTATCTAAATAAATCATATGAGCTGCTTCAGAATCTGATGTTTTCTTTCTCTTTCCTAATACAAAGTTGCCCTCATATTTAGGGTGTGAGATAAACCCTGCGATTTCATTTTCGTAGATGCTAATTGCAACCAGAGATTTAGTGTTTCCTGTAATGATGCCTCTGTAATGGCTTCCACGATCAATATTTACTACTCTTCCAGATGGTTCTTCTATCATCGTATAGTCATCAGTAAAGAAATCATACTTCACTAGCTGCAGCTCTATCGATTCATTATTATCAATAGGTAGATCAATAGATATAGCATCTGGAGAGACAGCAAATAATTCCGCTAACTCTTTTTTATCAAGTTCAAGAACACTGTATTTCGATAGTTTTGTAATCTCTGGGATATTTCCCCTTTTTGAGTCAATACTTAATAATTTAAACTTTTCGAACTGTCCGTTTTGGGCTTTCACTAAAACTTTTGGTTCTATTGATTGACCAAATAAGCTAGTGCCAATTAGGCATAAAATTAAAATTATGTAATTTATATTTTTCATAGTTGATAAAGGTTAGATGACAATCTACTCGTAGAATAAATATAGGGCGTGAGTCTGCAATGTTGAGTCTACCGCTCTCTATTCATTCTTGAATATGAGCTAATCAAACATACCGATGGCCTTACAAAACACTACCTAAGATGTGATTGTCGTGGTTAAATAATATGACTTTTAAGTCAACACTATTAGGATTGTTATGGCGGAAGTGCAAGGGTGCGAGATCTGTTACATTACTTCAACTTCCAATCAGTAATATAAACTTGTAAAGAAGATCTGCAGAAATATCTTAACAATGGTAATATAATTTAGATTTTGTATAATCCTTTAAATAAAATTGTAATATTTTATAATTGTTCATTATTAACAATAAAACATTTTTTTATAAACGATAAACAATATTTTATTTTGTTTCCTTCCACTTTTGATTGAAGTTCTACTATTAACCGTCCATTTAATTAATATTACATTTCAGAATTTATAGCGATCCTTTTGTTCTATTTTGTAAATACCGACAACTTGATATTGTCAAAACTAATCTACATTGAAATAGGATAAATAATTACTACATCAATTCGTAAAAATGAAGCAAATAAATAGGAGTCATTATCCAAACCAATCTAAAAACAAACTGGCCAAAATCTCTCTAGAATTACTCACCACAGCTTTCCGCTTCCAATAAATATGTGGAAAGGTCTTTTCTTTACGAGTAAGAAGTGGAAGATGTTTCACCTCTACTACACTATTGTTTTCTTTAGAGAATGACAATGATTTTCTATTGCAAATAACTTGAAAGTCTGCTTCTGTTGGGTCGGAAGAAAATCGATGGAGGTCTTCTTTATACTGAAATATTCTGCCCCGATCAACAGGATTGTCCATTTCAAAATCAGGGAACGTTATCTTTTCTACCTCTTTCAACTGAAAATGAGATTCTCCTTGTGACCATGTTATAACAACTAAAGGCAAGCCTGATTGTACTCTCAATATCTCCTGGGAAGTCCATCTTCTTATATCATCATGATATATTATTTTAGAGCCTCGTTTTGTTTTGGTGATTGATTTTTGCTTGCAAAGAAAGTAGTCATTATTGCTATGTTTATGTACTCCAATTGCTTTTGCATTCTGATATTCTATAATAGCAATCGGTTGACCTTTTCTGTCACAGCAAAAGCAGTCTATATTGGTAGGCCATGGTGTTCCATATTTACGTAATGTTTTATCTATTTGTGGTAAGTCATTATATTCTCGAAACCTCTTTGTTGATTTCCAACCTTTGATCATTGCCAGATATTGACCGAACCCTTCATAAGAATTGAATGATTTTACAATCTCAACATCTTCTATATTTCTAAACTCTAGAATAAAAACGCTACCTGATTGGTCATTGTACAATACATATGACAGTGATAAACCAAATGCCGATGCAAAGTTTATCTTGCGTTGAAGTGCATTCTTCGTTTCAAGTTCGATTATCGATGATAATACATCTTGCTTATTTTTCTCTCCATCAAAATCAATATCAACATGTGCTCTTTCGAAGAGGTGAGTTGTTTGGTTTTGTGTGTTTTGATTACACCCTTCTATTCCTTCAAAAAAGAATTTGGTGTCAGAGATCAAACAATGTTTCGCCCAATTGTCTGCATCACTTCTTTCCGATGTTTCTTTTCTGTAATTAGATAATTGCATGTATCACTCTTCTCGTGAGATGAATTTGAGAATAAGTTCGTTTATCTCCTCAGGCTTCTCCTCTTGTATAAAATGAGTAGCATCAAGGAGATGAATATCTTTTTCCGCTATTTTGAGGTCATCTTTTACTTGCGCACTTTGCGGGGTCCATTGAAGCATTTTGTCATTCTTACCCCACACAACCATAGTTGGTACATCAAGGTTTTGTAATACTGTTGAGTATCCGGGCAGAGTATTACAAGTCTGTGTAAAAAAGTAATACATCGCCTTCGTCTTGTTTTCTAATAATGGTTTTTTATACCCTTCGATATCTTTTTTGGTTAGGTTATCTTCATTGAGTCCCATGTCAAATAACTTATTCAGTAGGGTTTTGGTTGTGATTCCATTATTATATCCCCACATCGATACTTTGGCAAATATCCCAGGTTTCATTCTTATTGGAGGGTAAAATCCATCCTCATAGATTATAGAATTAAAAATAATTAGAGTATCTATTTTTTTCGGGCTTAACTTTAGCATTTCCCATGTCCATAGACCCCCTGCATCGTGCATCACATGTGACCAAGAATCTATTTTAAGATGATCCATCAGCGCAAGTAACCTTGTTGCATGATTTTCTCCTGAATAAATTTCATATCCTTTTGGACTATCGCTATTGCCGAATCCTAGCATATCTGGCGCGATAACTCTGTGTCCACCATCAACCAGTCCATCAATCATACGACGATACAACCATGATGACGTTGGTACACCATGGAGTAGTAGAATAACAGAACCATCGCCACGGTCGATATATTTGACATCACCATCCGTAGAGTTGAATGTCTTTTGAGTTGCACGAAAATTACTATAATCCCACATTTTTTCAGTTGATAAATAATTACGCCGGCTGCAACTTGAGATCAAAAACATTGTAAATAAGAGAAAAAGGATTTGTTTCATATAACTTTTGCTGGCGTACTTAAAGTGAATAAAATTGATCTGTCAATTTCTCTTTTCCTTTTTCAAATTCTGGCACAACGCCCTTTTGGTCTTCTTGCAATTTAGCAAAAATGATGACTTCGCCTGACATTACTTGTTGTATTCTTGGAATGATCACTTTCTCTGCAAAATCCATTTTTTCTATCAATATGAATTTTCGGTTACTCCCATCTTCATTATTAACATTTATTACAGCGTGGGCTGTTGATCCGCTTCCCCCAAAAAAATCTAGAATCAGATCATCGGGTTCCGAAGCGAACCTTATGATTTTTTGAAGAAGATTAAGAGACTTGGGATTGTGGAATTTTTTTTCGCCTAGCATCTTCGTCAAGGTCTTAGTTGATCGTCGATTATCTTCATAGTGATAACCTTTTAGAAGTTCTGTCGCCGTGTCTACTCTCTTTTTTATTTTTGGAATTCCGTTCTCGTCTGCAGGCCATAGTACATCACCTCTTTTGTCCGCTGCCCAGAATGTTTTAGCTGGCCATCTATATCCATTAAGTGGTTTTTTGCATGCTTTGCCAGTCACTGGGTGGAGAAGGTCCATGTCATAGCCCCCCAGTCGAGTGTTTGCTGAATTACCGGGATAGAAAACTCCGATCTTATCCACATAACTATAGTGTGACACACCAGAAAGGTCTATTTCTTTGCTCTTTTTCATGCCATTTATCCATGCTCTAAGCGCCTTTTGAATAGCTGAAGGATATTCATTTCCAACTTCTTTTTTTATCTCTTCGTATTTCTTAATTATATGGTTTGCCTTTTCAGATCTAACCTTCCACTTTCCAAGATTTGATCTATCTTTTGCGTAACAAAGTACATATTCGTGTTGATTCGATATTTGAGTTGCATTATTATCAGAAGCTGTTTCCCATATGATTTCACCTACGAAATTTGATCTGCCAAAGATCTCATCACACATAATTTTCAGATAAGCCATCTCATTGATGTCAATAGAAATAAATATCGTGCCCGCTTCGTGAAGCAGTTCCCTTGCTATTTCCAACCTGTTCTTCATAAATTGTAACCACTCATCATGTGGCATACTGTCTGTATATCCAAAAAAAGTCTTCCCCGTGTTATAAGGAGGGTCAATATATATGAGTTTTAACTTGCCTTTTAATACATGGTTCAAAGAATAAAGTAGCGGTAGGTTGTCGCCTTTGAATATATAATTCTGTTCCAAATTTAACTGATCAACTTTTGTAAATCTATCAGATGAAATCTGTTGCCACTCTCCGATTTGTTTTTTATTTTCTATTTGTCCAGCAGCTATTCCTCCAATTTCTTGGATCAAGCTATCCTGTTTTCCATCAAAGGTAAGTTGGATCATGTCCTGTATTATAATTGATTAGCTATGAACATTCATGGCGTCAATCTTAGCCAAGGTAGATTCACTACTCATTAATGTGCGTGCAAGTTTTAGATTGAATATCTTCAGGTCATTCAGGTCAACATTGAATAAAGGCGACTTGTTACTGCCGTTTGCGTTTAGCAGTTTTGTATACCCTATGATAAATGACCATCCTTGTAGCGTGCTGAAAATCGGATCTATATGAGGTAAGATACTACCATCAGCTTGCCCTCGAGATATTTCTTTTGCTGTTAATTTGAATGGCAGGTTTTGTATGTCCTGAAGCTTCATGTAGTAGAGGCTTTCTTTTGTTGCTTCTGTTAACTTGGTTTGATCTTGGCCCGACGAGGTAGACCGAACCAAAGAAAAGTATTCCAATAGGGTCTCTGAATATAAAAAGTTTTCTTCGCAGAAAGTCATAAAAGTCTCGATGAGTGCAACGACTGAATCAATACCTTTTTTATTTTTATTATTGTCTAGAGAGTTATAATAAGCATCATTTAGAGATTGCAATGCTCTATAGGTAATTGCCAAATACAGGTTTTCTTTACTCTGGAAATATGAATATAAAGTAACTTTAGTGATTCCTGCTTCAGAAGCAATATCCTCCATTTTAGCATTCTTAAAACCTACAGCTCTAAAAACACTTTCGGCAGCTTCGATGATATTATTTTCTTTGATTGTTTTTTTTGTGTCCTTCATATTCGCTTCTCGTTCTCACAATAAGATCGCTAAAGTAAAAAATTTAACTCTGAGTTTATTGTAAGAAGCCGAGAATGATGAATAGCAGATTGATTTTGGCTGAATCGAGTAAGACAAAAGTAAAACCAACAATTATATGTACTGTCTTAATCATTCCCCCAATAATAATGGCAGGGACATTAAGCTTCTTTTAAAAATAGCTTTTTCTCTTTTATAATTTTCACTAAAACACTTGGCACTTTATTCTGCCAGCCATCTCTTCCTTGACTGATATTATCGTATACTATTGATGGGTCTATGTAAAGCATCTCTTCCTCATACTCACCTACATCTACGATTTGGTTGCTATCAGTTAGGTGCTTGTATAAGAACTTTATCCCTTCTGGAACTGGTAAATTCGCTGTCGTCATAAGCGATTCACCATCTTCCATAAGTGCAGGATACGCGTATATTTTAATGTTTCTAGTGAATAACTCGCCAAATGCTACTAATAGCCTTCCATCTTGATTACCATGGAACTTTTCATTTATTATATCTAGCAGCTCTCTCACTCCAATAACAAGCCCAAGCTTTTTAATTTTATAATCTCCTAGATAATTGATCAGTTTTTGATGATTGCTGCAGTCAGAAACGATCACTTTATATCCAAGCGCACATATTAGCTCTGTTCTATCAAGAAAATCTTGATCATCAATCTCCCCGTTTTCATCTCTTAAGTAATCGAGGGTTAATTCAGTGATGTTATAAGCTCTTTCTGGATCCACATACTCTTCGTTCTTGAATTGTACGAAACTAGATCTCATTACATCTTGGGTCACTAATGTTGGCGGTCGGAAATTACCACGAACTACCATTAATGCCTTTTTGTATAAGAACTCTGAGGCATGGACGCTATTCTTGTTTTCATCGAAGATTGTAACCTCAGTCAGATTGTGTTTTACAAGGTAAAGAGATAGTAATCTATTATCAATTCCTTCAAATATTGGCCCTCCAGCACGGACCATATCGATAGTGACTCTTCCTTCTAGTCCCTCTAATAGCGACTTTACCATTTTCTCTGGATTGTCCCGATAGTAGAAACAAGCATATATTAGATTGACTCCTAGTGTGCCTATAGCCTCTTGCTGTAGTTTATTATCATTGTCATGCATCTTAACATGAATCACCAAATCATTGAACTCAGAACACGGCTCGTGCTGGAACCTTACACCCAGCCAGCCATTGCCTTTGATGGTACGAGAATAGTTGATCGCTGATATAGTATCAGCAAACACAAAAAAAGTAGCCATGTGACACATATCACCCAATCGTTCATCCATCAATTTAGACTCGTGATTTAGCATCTTATACAACCGTGATTCACATACGTATCGTCCACTTTCTTCTTTACCATATATCGCATCCGAAAATTCTTTGTCGTAAGCAGACATCGTTTTGGCTATCGTTCCCGCGGCGGCGCCTACTTGGAAGAAATTTCTAGCTACCTCTTGACCAGCACCAATCTCAGCAAATGTGCCATAGATCATGTTATTGAGATTGATCTCTAAAGCTTTCTGCTCTGTTTTTAATATCTTATGTTGATTCTGTTCTTGCATATATAAACTTCAGTCTTTTTTAGATGGATATCAGCTGATAATGTCACAAAAATAAACAAATATTCAAGTGACATAGAACGGTAATAGGAAAAGATAAGTCTGTAAAGAAAAATGGCTTGAATGAAACATCAAATCATTTACTCAAATACATAACGCTAAAAATGCCTTCGACAAAACCACTATCAAGGGCATTAAATATTTTAAGGCGGTCTTTTATTTATTCTTTATCAACTCAGGTTGATGAGCGGCTGGTATCTCTGTATCTCCAGTATATGATGGTACATATGTTTTAATAGATGCAGCATCATATGGTTCAAGATTAAGAAATGTCCACGTCTTACCTTCGTCAGAAGAAGAGGCAAGGAAGTAAACTTTCTGAGAGACCTTAGTCTCACCAATCTTTGTAATAATAATTTGGGGTAATATCGATTGTAAGTCCCTTCCGGCAAACATAAACTTGCTCGGTTTCTAGGGGTTGATCGATTCAAAGGTTATTCCACTTTTAGTCATCATCTCATATGATGCTTTAGCGTTAGCCACCATAACTTCTTTTCCCCCTGCAACTTCAATTACCGATGGAATAGTCAAGTCTATATACTTATCAAAGTCTCCACTTAAAAAGGCTTCATTGAATTCTTTTGCACCTCCAAGCAACAATTCTACCTGAGATTGTGCTTGTATTGATAATGATATAAAAATCATAAATAGAATAGAAAAAAGCTTTTCATAAAGTTCGTGTTTTAATGTGCCTGAAAAAGCATTACCAAATATTTGCGGTCTCCAATTTTATTTCCTCTCCATAGAATACCTTAGCAGTATCCTCAAAGGATTGAGTATAGTCAGACACAAAAAAATCATTCTTTTTGGTTCTTTTTGGAGACAATAAATTTTCCTCCTTTAGCAACTTTTTCACCGAATTAGCTACTACGTCCGTACTGTCCAATACATCCACCTTATGATCAAAGTATGCCTCTATTTCCTTCTTGATTAATGGATAGTGAGTACATGCTAAAAGTAGGGCATCAAGATCTGCAAATTCTTTCCTTCCAAGATATGTATCGATCACTGAATGGCTGATATTTCCTTGGTAAAAACCCTCTTCAATCATCGGAGCAAGCAATGGGGTTGCCATTGAGTATACGTTCGCCTTTTGTAGTTTTTGTTTGATCTTATCTCTGTAAATATTAGATCGTATAGTAACTTTTGTTGCTATTACTCCAATATTATCATATCCATGATCTGTGGCAGCCTTTACCAATGGGTCTACGACATTTACAAACAATGCCTTCCCTTCAAAAAAATCCACCAGCGTTCTGTATGCTACTGACGAAGCACTATTGCAAGCGATAACTATCATCTTACAATTCTGGTCCAATAAAAATTTGCTGATTTTGAGACTGTAAAAACGGATCGCGTCCTCTGATTTGTCTCCGTAAGGCAGGTGAGCAGTGTCTCCAAAGTATATAAGATGCTCGTTAGGAAGGGCCTTTTGAATGGCATTGGCAACTGTGAGGCCACCAATGCCTGAATCAAATATTCCTATAGATTTGTTACGCGCATCCGTAATTTCTGTCATCTGTTGTTTTAACGTTGGAATCTATTTAAAGTCCAAGTTTTGCTTTTACTAAAGCACTTACGTCAGTCCCTGGGTCTGCATATAATACCAACCCTAAACTAGAATCGAAGATGTATGTATATCCATTATCAGTTGCAACCTCTTTAATAGCATTATTGATTTTAGCTTGGATAGGAGATAATAATTCTTCGCTCTTTTTGTAAATCTTCTCTTGACTCGTTTGCTCGAATTGTCCTAAATCTTGCTCTTCTTGTTTAAGAACAGCTCCTTCAGCTTGCGCTTCTTTTGGAGATAATAGGCCGTCTGCTTGCCTTTTCTGAACATCTGCATATTTTGCTTTAAGTCCTGCGATCATTTCTTCGCCTTTCTTCTGTAGTTGTTTCTTGAGTGTCTCTATTTTAGAGTTTGCTTCTTTCACTTCTGGCAATTGACTGATCAATTCTTGAGAATTAATAAATCCAAATTTTTGAGCTTGAACTGACACTGTCAACGCAGCAAATGCAAATGTAAAAAGTAGTGATTTGAAAATCTTTTTCATAGTCGTCTTGTGTTTAAAAATGTAGTGTTTTATTATGGCAGAAATCAATTTACTTAATTCCTAATCTTTTCTTTACTTCTTCGGTTTTGTCATACTCTTCTGTAACGAACAGTAACCCTGCTGCGCCGCCTTTGTCAAATATGATGTCATATCCTCTATCCGCTGCGAAATCCTCTATTGCAGAGTACACTTTATCTTGAATTGGCGAAACCATCTCTTGTCTTTTATTAAAAAGATCACCTTCTGGTCCGAATCTTTTCTTTTGAGTTTCTCTAACTGCAGTTTCAGCAGCCATGATTTCATCCTCTCTCTGTGTTTTTTGATCCTCATTCAGTAGTACTTGCTCTGCTTGGTATTTGTTATACATGGCTTTGATTTGATCATACTCTTGGGCGATCTCTTGTCTCCACTCTGCCGCCGCTTTATCTATTTGCTTTTCAGCTAGTTGATAATCAGGGAAACTACCTAGTACTTCATTGATGTCTACTATGGCAATTCTCTGCGCTGATGCAGATAATGAAAGTAACATTATCATTGAAAATGCTGTGAATAATCTTTTAATCATGGTCTATAATTTTTATAGTTTTTCTCTTACTTTACAAGAGGTCGCCTCTTGGGCTAATATTATTAAAATGGGAGAACTTCATTAAAACGTTGTATTTCCACATTTTAGGACGGCAAATTTAATATTTCTACTCGGCCTACGATACTATAGACTGATATTGGTTTACAAAAGTTTCCTATGTTAAGGCAGTCAAAAACCAAACTTATTTCTAAAACATTGACAATAAGCACATTATACATTTACAGTCGTCTGTTTTGAGATTTTGTTAACTAAGTTTTAACGGTGATTGGCTTTCCCTCTCTTACAATAATTGACACTTTTAACCCAAATTTTATCAATTATACCTATTTGATGATCCTTTTTTGATTGCTCTATCTAATTATAAACCACTATCCATTAAGAAAAGAAAAGCGAAAAAATAATTCAACGTAATAATAAGTTGCATAGCTGTAAAATAAGTTTTATGTTTGGAGTATGAAGCGAATGCACACTTTCATATTTCTCGTTCTTGCAGTTGTGTCGGCCATGACACAGGATATCAGCAGTGATATGAAAGCTGCATTTGCCAATCAAGACTATTTACAAGCTGTAACCCTTTCAAAATCTTGCTACGAAGCAGATACATTTAACATTGAATGTCTCAGAATATTAGCAACAGCCGCTAACAAAGCTGGTGATCTAGCAACTGCCAAGAAACACCTTCACATTCTCGAAGCAAAAGACTCCACCAATACAAATGTATATGCGCAGTTAGCTAGTATCTATGACCTGCAGCAACAATTTCCAAAAGCGATCAAATATTATACGATCCTAAACAAAATGTTGCCAAACAACCCTTTGTATTATAGAAAAAATGCCAAATTATATAAAGGATACGGAGACAAACTAGAATCATTCCGATTATATGCCAAAGCCAATGAACTAGACCCTAGAGATGTACTAAGCCTCAAAGGTTTAGCTGAACTATCAATAGGTAATGGACAAATGGTGATGGCCGACAGTTTGATTAACATTTCACTTGACCTTGATAGCATGAATATAGGAATCAATTACTTACTTGCTAGGTCAAAATACAAGCAAAAACAATATTATGATGTGACGAAGGTGTTTGATAGAATTAGGGGTCAGGTTGATCTCAACAGTTACTATAATAAACTGTTGGGTTATGCTTATCTACAGATAGACTCGGTAGATTTAGCTATCTCTAAGTTTCAATTAGCATTGGTAGACGATAATAGTCCAGAAAAGCTTCACTACTACTTAGCCACAGCATATGAGAAGAAAGGCAACCTCGTTGGTGCTCTGGAACATTACGAAAAAGCGGTAGAAAGTGGTATCAGTCCTGATCTTGATCTATACCATAGAAACATAGGTAGGCTTTCTTTAAAAGAAAACAAACATAAAAAAGCATTATCAGCTTACAAGGATGCATATAAATACGGAAATGATCCAGTTTTGCTATATTATATGGCTGCCGCGGCTGACAACTATTATAAAGATAAGAGCATAGCGATCACATACTATAAGAAATACTTGAAATCAAATCATAGTCACCAAGAATACAGGGACTATGCGAAGAAGAGAGTCCGGTATCTAAAAGAAATCGTTCATCAGAAAAAGACATAAGGAATGATACATTAATAAAGTACGTTTTTATGTGAAAATATTTATTCATTCTCCAAGGCAAAAAACGAAGGCTATGCATCGCATCGGCAAGGCTTTTTAACTCAGAAGAAGGGAAAAAGATCAAGCAGAAGAATGTAACTTTATTATTGATTCATTCCTAAGAAGATTATTTAATCACACAATCATTAAGGTCAAATTATACCGATGACGAATCACAGCGATTAAGCGATTCTAGCAGTTTAGCGATTATGCTGTGAAGCAAAAATAAAATACAATGAAAAGACTTACAAAAGCGGAAGAAGAAATCATGCAGATGTTTTGGGATCATGGGCCAAACACAGTAAGTGCATTAATAGAACAGATGAGTCCGCCAAAACCTCCACATAGCAGCATCTCTTCTATTGTTCGTATTCTGGAAAAGAAGGAGTTTGTTGATCATAAAGCATATGGAAGAACATACGAGTACTTTCCGATCATAGAAAAAGATTCTTATTCGAAGTTTTCGCTCAAACGCTTGGTTAGCAATTACTTCGAAGGGAGCATGAGTGAGTTGGTATCCTTTCTCGTGAAGGAAGATGACATCTCCGTTGATGATTTAAAAGAGCTGACAAAGAGACTTGAGGAATAAAATAGAAAACTAATATTGCGGAATCGCTTAATTGCGAAATCGTGAAATCGCTTTATGGTGTTGACTAAACGGTACTGCGATTAAGCAAAAAGCAAAAATATACACAATGACCTACTTACTACAAGTTTCTACATGTTGGATCGTATTCTTCGGAATATATCTCTTGTTTCTTAGGAAGGAGACCTTCTTTAGTATCAATAGATACTATCTCTTGGGTTCATTGGTAACAGGATTACTAGTCCCTTATTTAGGTGCATTTATGCCCGCAAATGAGGCTTCTGTTGAAGTATATCAAGTAATGACTCAATTTTCCGCAGTAGAGGTCTCATCACAGGCGTTTGAGGAAGAAGCATCTCCTGTATTCACCTGGATGAATTTGTTATGGGCAATCTATTTACTTGGAGGGTTAATCGTACTCTCGCGGTTCATACATGGATTGAAAAGAATATATAACATCTATAAACAAGCAGATAAAACACCACAAGTCAATTATACCCTTGTAGAATCTGATAACTATCACTTACCATTTTCCTTTTTTCATTTTATATTTATTAGCAAACAATTACCATTAAATGATGAAGTAGAAAAAGTCCTCAAACACGAAGAATTACACGCTAATCAATGGCATTCTATAGATATTGTATTCACAGAAATGCTCCAGGTGTTTTTCTGGTTCAACCCAATCCTGATATTCTACAAAAATGCCCTCAGACAATCACACGAATACTTGGCGGATGCATATGTCACCCAAGATCACAATAAAAATAGCTATGGCCAGCTATTGCTTCAGCAGTCGACCTCCGGGTTAGAGATTGCTTTGGCAAATCAATTTTTTCATTCACAAATCAAAAAACGTATAACGATGATGTACAAAGAAAAATCGAACCGGTCGGCCGTGATCAAGTACTTGGCTGCAATACCTGTTCTGTTAGCGATGTTGTTTATTTTTTCCTCTAATCAGTTCGGGGAGTCTTACAATAAAGAAGACCTAAGGAAAGAGTTTGCTTCCCTCTATGAATCTGTAGCGTATGAAGATGACTTTTCAATAGATAAAACAGTCACGTGGAGTAACCTTCTCAACAAATATGCTTACAATGAAAATATAAATTTAGATGCAGCAGACTTTAAAGACGTGGCGAGTGAGTTTGGAATCTTTCTTACCGTTGGAGAAAAAAGTCTTGATCAACCATACTCTTTTACAAATTTCATTTATGTTTTACCTCCCGACAAATTAGATGAATTCAGAAATGATCAAGAAGTTAGAGCTACTTATCAAGGTATGTTAAAGAATTTCTCAAATCTATTTGATAGATATGTAGACTTTGATATTAAAGTAGAAGCAAATGGTACTTATACATTTCCAATCACAGACAAAGACACCGGTGATCTTAGTACATATTTTAGAAGTATCCATAATGAAGGTCGATCAATAAGATTAGAATTAGACCCAAATGCTCCAACAGAAGATGTAAATACTTTGCTGACCTGTGCTTCTAAAAATCAAGTGGAAATAATATTGAATTTAGATGTTGAGGAAAAGGGAAATCAAACTATTTCAGTTCTGTCGAACGGTGCTTATATGCAAAATGGAACTCCTCTAACGAACAATGAGGTGCTTCAAATAATAGATATTGTAGAAATAGATGGATACCTCAAAATAAAAACTATCAAACAAGCCAACTGGAATAGAGTAAATGCTCTTATTGAATTGGCCGCTGATAAGGGAGTAAAGACAATCCTTGAAACGTCAGAATTCAAAACAACTAATTTCGATGGCCGAAAAATCACTCAAAGAAACTGGACACCTCTATTTACTAAATATAAAAGTATAAAAGGTAAGATCTCTATAAAGGCTGAGGCAAATGCGAATGGGGATATCTTATATGTAGAAGTGATAACTGATAAGACAACCATTGAGAATAAAATGATTCTTGATGATGCACTTAAGGCTGCAAAGGCATTCAAAATCGAGAAAGAAACTAAAAGTGCTTTGGGAGAAATCGTTTTTAATCTTGGAAATGGTAATCAATATCAAGGACACATTTTTGATACAAGTACTGAGGAGTTTAGATTTGATAGTCAGATAAATCTCGGCGAACAAATACCAGAAGGATCAGTAGAAGTGAGAATAAAAGACAAACTATTAAAGGAAAATAAGGATTACAAAATAGACTATAAATCGGGCAAGCTAATACTAGAAGAATCACATGTTGGAGATTCTCCTGTAAATGTTTCATTCAAAGATCTACAAGGTGACCCCATCTTCAAAGTAGTAGAAGAAATGCCTCGATTCCCGGGTTGTGAAGACATGGATGGAACTGCCAACGATAAAGAACAGTGCGCTAAACAAAAAATGTTAGAGTTCGTCTATTCTAACCTTAAATATCCTGCAAAAGCTAGAGATGCCCGCGTAGAAGGAATGTGTGTTGTCCAATTTGTAATAGAAAAAGACGGATCAGTAAAAGAAGCAAAGATTGTCAGAGACATAGGAGATGGTTGCGGCATAGAGACTTTAAAGGTGGTCAATAAATTTCCAACTTGGATTCCCGGAAAGCAAAAAGGCAAAGCGGTAAGAGTACGGTATACATTACCGGTGAAGTTTAAATTAGAAGGTAATACAAAAGAGAATGAAGTAGCTAAAATTGTCGCAGCAGGTAAGTCCAACCAAAAGTCTAAGACAGAAAACTTAGTAATAGGTGAAAAAACTGAACTGAAAGAAGACATCTTTAAAATAGTTCAAGAAATGCCTCGATTCTTTGGCTGTGAAGACATGATAGGAACAGCAAAAGAAAAAGAAGAGTGTGCAAAAAGCAAGATGTTAGAATATATCTATACGGGTATTAAGTACCCAAAAGAAGCACGGACAAAAGGAATTGATGGTATGTCAGTTATTCGTATGGTCATAGAAAAAGATGGATCAGTAACAAATGTAAGTACATTAAGGGATCCAGGCGCAGGAACAGGAGCTGAGGCGGCAAGAATAGTGAGAGA
The DNA here is from genome assembly GCA_913061325.1 of uncultured Saprospirales bacterium. Lineage (GTDB taxonomy): Bacteria > Bacteroidota > Bacteroidia > Chitinophagales > Saprospiraceae > CAJXUU01. The sequence goes on from CAJXUU010000001.1 coordinate 72,220, forward strand.
AATGCCAAAATGGGTCCCTGGTAAGCAAAATGGAAAAGCCGTAAGAGTACAGTATACGCTTCCAGTTAAATTCAAGTTGGAAGGTAATACTAAAGAGAAAGAAGTAAAGGAAGAATATACTTATAAAACTTCCCTTACTTATACTGCAGATCAATTTAAAAAGGTCTCGGATATTGCTTACCTCCTAAGAGATGTAGGAATGAAGGAAGAATCAACAGCTGAAGTTGTAAAGTTCTCATTAGTAAAAGTAGCTGTAAAAAAAGATGCTTACATAGAACACTCTAATGATGGCAGGTTTAATAATCGAGTAGTGAAACTAATCTCAGAGACTAAAATTACTGACAGATTCTTTTTTGAAAACATAATCATCAATATCGATGGAAAAGAAAAGAATATTGGAGCAATAAGCATATTGATTGTTGATGGAATGCCAAGCTTAAGGAGTTCACTTGTGGTGGTCAATGGAAAAGTCGTAAGTTCTGACTGGATGAATAATATAAATCCAGAAAACATTGCGAAAATGGACATCTTGAAAGGTGAAAAAATGATCGAAAAGTATGGTGTTATAGAACATAATTCTGTGGTAGAAATTACACTAAAGCCTGGTAAAAAACTGACAACGTATCTTATCGATGGTCAGCTCTTTGGATATGATTTTTATCGAACAATTAACAAAACTCACATTAATAAAGAAAAACCCGCCTCTAAGGAAGACAAATTCATGAGAGCAATTGATGGAGAGTTAATCAACGTAAACATGCTCGCTGGATATGGGTTTAACAGTGCCTATTTCCCAGAAACCAATACAGCAGATGGATCTGACCTAGCATTGGCGACTTTTGTTGGTAATACTATTAAATATCCAAAAGCCGCTATGGACAACAATATAGAAGGTGTTGTTACAGTAAGGTATACCGTAGAAGCTGACGGTTCATTGACCAACTTCAAGATTGGTAAGTCTCTAGGTTGGGGTCTCGATAGAGCTGTATTAAACATGATGGAAAAGTTAGCTGACGAAAAAGGACCTTGGAAAGCAGCATACTTAGATAGAAGATATATCGCTTCAAGTATGGTGCTCCCTGTGAAATTCAACCTGCAAGATTTACAAAAAAAAGAAGAGAAATCTAGAAAACTGAGCCCTATAAAGTTTTCAGCTAGCCCAAATCCTAGCAATGGTATGTTTAATGTAGAATACCAATTGGACAAAAACATTCCTGCCAGTCTAATATTCTATTCTAATGAAGGAAAGACACTTAAAAAGATGCTAAATCTGCCCTCAGAAAATAAGCTCACTGTTGATTTGAGCGACCAAAATACATCAGTAATATACATATCCCTTGAGCAAGACGGTAAGGTAAAAACAATAAAAGCTTCTGTTCAGAAATAATACATAAAGCCATCACGATAGATGTCAAGTTGTCTGAATTAATTATTGTTGATAGGTCAATCCATTTGGTTGGGTTGACCTTTTTTGTGCTTCTAAACCAAGATTCCCATTTCCTGTAAACGAGATTCCCAAGCCCTAAGGATTGGTAAGCTCATTCATATCGTAAATCTTACTTTGAATAATACACACGATAGATGGCATCCGCATAATCATCTGAAATCAACATACTTCCGTCTGGCATAAGTTCCATATCAACTGGTCTGCCCCAAACTTCTGATTTATCAGCACTTAGCCAACCTGATATAAAAGGCAATCGCTCATAAGTCCCATCTTCCTTTTGATGAACTCTTACGATATCGTATCCTATTTTTTCTTTCCGGTTCCAAGATCCGTGACGAGCAACAAATGCGTCGTTTTGATATTCGGCCGGAAAGTTTGTTTTAGTATAAAACTCCATCCCTAAAGGAGCCGTATGCGGACCCATTTTCAAAACAGGAGGGATATAATCAGCGCAAGATTTGCCAACCCCAAATTCTGGATCCTGTTTATCTCCTTGATGGCAATATGGGTATCCGAAATGTTGCTTTTTTGTAGTTGCCTTATTGATTTCGCATTCTGGTTCTTCATCACCCATCCAGTCACGTCCGTTATCCGTAAACCATAATTCGCCAGTAGTTGGATGCCAATCAAATCCTACAGTATTTCTGATTCCTTCGTGTTCGATTCTCATGTCTGTACCATCGGAATTCATACTTGTGATAGATGCAAAAATGGATTCTTCAGATTCACAAATGTTACATGGTGCACCAACAGGAACATACAATCTTCCATCAGGCCCAAAAGCAATATATTTCCAACCATGATGTGTCTCCGTAGGGTATTGATCATATACAATTTCTGGCTTTCCTGGGTTGTCAAGATGGTTTTCTATGTCCTTGAATCGTAGAATTCTATTTACTTCTGCCACATACAAATCACCATCTTTCAGAGCGACACCATTGGGCATATTACCTCCTGTAAGAAGTGTATATTTTTTATCCCCTCTGCCGTCCTTATCTGTATCAACAATCGCATATACATTTCCCTTACTCCGAGTACCTACGAATAATGTTCCTTTAGGAGACAAACACATAGCTCGTGCATTTTCGATAGAGTCTGCATATACGTCTATTTTAAACCCCTCTGGCATTTGCAAACCATTAATATTTAAGCCGCCTTCATATGCAGAAGAAGAAACTTTGATCGGAGGGTTTACTGGAAACTTTTGATACGCAATATATGCTCCAATAGCTAGTGTTGAAATAAATAGTGCGAAGTATTTTAGAAATTTCATGCTTATGATTTTGAATCGAATCAAATATAGTCCAAATAATGATTTTTCAAGCTGTATTTAGGTTCTCCATGAGAATTGAACCCCAAAAACGGAAACCTAATATTACTTGATACACCTATTATTCGTAATTTAGCATCTTAGAAATAATCAAAATCTTATTTGTATGGCATTTTTTAGTTTTGGAGGAAGAGTGAAAAATAAGCGTTTCGACTATATTCCTCAGCATTATGATCCATCTGTGGAAGACTTGAAAGCACGTATGGCAAAGTATGGAAATCCCGAAATTTCTGATGCTGAACTTGCAAAGGCTAGGATAAAAACTGGATTTCGAATAAAAGCAAGAGGTAATAAAGAAGCCCTAAAAGAAGGAAATAAAAAATCAAATATTCGGCTAATGTTGGTCGCTGTTGGCTTGATCATTTCCACATTATACCTATTACAGTCAGATGCGTTTTTTAAGTTTATAGATGGAATATTGACCTAGTTAATTACAAATCGTCAGAAGTGAAAGTCCGTTTGTTTGGCTGGTAGAATGTTTTTTATTATTAATCCCTTTTGCTTGTTTCTTGCAAAACCAATCAATGAGTCAGTTTTCTGCGAAAGCCAATCTCCATCTCAATCAAATTACGTAATCTTACACAAAGAAAAGAATACAAGAATTACAATATGCAACTTTATAGTACAAACAATCCAGACAACATTGTTGATCTAAAAGAGGCTGTCCTAAAGTCTCTTCCAGAAGATAGGGGGCTTTATATGCCTACTCATATTCCTAAATTATCGCCTGAATTTTTCGATCGTATCGAAGAATATTCTTTTGCAGATATTGCTTATAATGTAGCTATTACACTGATCGGTGATTATATATCTAAAGATAATATTCGCGGTATTATTGATCGTGCGATAAACTTCCCTGCGCCTGTAAAGATGCACAATGATAGTATTGGAACTCTTGAGCTATTTCATGGACCATCCTTGGCTTTTAAGGACTTTGGAGCAAGATTTATGGCAGAGTTGATTTCACATTTCATCAAAGGGGAAGAAAAAGATATTACAATCTTAGTAGCAACTAGTGGGGATACTGGAGGTGCTGTGGCCGCAGGATTTTATAATACTCCTGGAATAGAGGTAATCATTCTTTATCCAAAAGGGAAAGTGAGTGACTTACAAGAAAAACAATTGACCACCTTAGGAAAAAATATAACAGCACTAGAGATCGATGGAACTTTCGATGACTGTCAGGCGATTGTGAAACAAGCATTTCTTGATCCCGAATTAACTAAAAAATACAACCTCAGTAGTGCGAATAGTATTAATATTGCTCGATTGATACCACAGACATTTTACTATTTTGAAGCATATAAACAAGTGAAAAAGTATGGGAAGAAAGTCGTCTTCTCTGTTCCAAGTGGAAATTTCGGAAATCTCACAGCTGGACTATTGACCAAAAAGATGGGATTGCCTATCGATCACTTTATTGCTGCAACAAATATTAATAAGATAGTGCCTGATTACTTAGAAACAGGCGTCTACAAGCCTAAGCCTTCTATCCCTACCATCTCTAATGCTATGGATGTCGGTGCTCCGAGTAACTTTACAAGATTGCTTGCACTATATGACAATGATTACACAGCACTCAAAGCTGATGTCTCTGGGTTTTATTTAAATGATGATGAAGACAAAATGGTGATGAAAGACATTTATAATCTTTATGGCTATGTAGCTGATCCACATGGGGCTATTGGCTATGCTGCAATAAAACATTTCCAAAAACTGAATCCTGATCACATTGGTGTCTATTTAGAGACGGCTCATCCGGCTAAGTTTTTAGATATTGTGAATGATGTATTGCCTAGGCCTGTTGACGTGCCGGATCGTCTACAAGCTTTAGTTGGTAAAGAAAAAGTAGCTCATTCTTTACCTCTAGAGTTCGAAGCAACTAAGGAGTGGTTAATAAATAGGTAAATTATGTCCATTTAATAAGAACGTCATTTATCGTTTAGTCCAAACAGATCGCATGTTTAGTACAACTGTTATTGTTGAATCCCCCTGTATTAAACTCTTTTCTTGAGTATTTGATAAAGTTAATTCTTCTGCCGTCAGAGATTCTATAGTAGACTCTTGCTCGCCTGCCATCAATCCAAGATTGACTCCTACGATTTGCACACCGATGAATGGACCTCCAGCTGTCAATATATTATCTTCTAATTTATATGTGCCACTACCTGATGCATTTGTATACATCAATGGTTCAAAGACTTTGCCTCCATTGGCATCAATGGTTTCGTTAGTTACACTATATGACCCTGCGGTTACGTAACTGCCTTCTGTAAAATTGATCACATATTCTACCTCACCACTGGTGACTGCAATATCCATTTCGGTTGTTGATCCTCCTTTCGTTGTAGAGGCTGTACCGTCCCCATTCAACTGAACCAGATCCCACGAACCAACTAATATTTCATTTGAATCAGAAGAACTGTCACCGCATGCGATCAAAAAAAGAACTGGTAAAACAAAAAAGATGTGGATGATTTTCATGGATATATATTAAGTCTACAATGGAATTGATCCGTAAAAGTATATAAAATTATTAATGTGGCTATTCAAGTGAATTATAACATAACGTATTTCGTTTTACACATGGGCTTGATTCTGGTTTAATTTTGAACTGCCTTTGTCACAAAAGTGTAACTAGCTTCGTTAATCATTAGTTGACTATTATCAATTACATTAAAATTAATCTTGCAATTATGAAAATAACTTTATCAAGAATTTTTTGTCTCTTTATTTTTGCCCTATTGGCACAATCATGTGATGACGAAATCAAATCTACTTACATAGATTATACAGATGAGGAATATGAGCAATTGACACAAAGGCTAGATTTGCCTTCAGAATTATATGACTATAGTCCCGCCTTCGAAGAAGATTTCTTTAATAATCACCTTGAAGAAGGAAATATACAATCAAGGAGATCTAGCCACAAGGCAACACTAGGCAGGGTACTATTTTATGACAAAACACTTTCTATTAATAATGTGATTTCTTGTGCATCTTGTCATCAACAAAGCTTAGCTTTTGCAGATGATGTTGCATTTAGTGAAGGGTTCGACGGTGAAGTAACTACTAGAAATTCACTTCCTCTTGGAAATACAATTGGTTTTGAAACCTCATACCGAGGAGGAGGTAACAGTTTTGGAAATCAAGCGCTTTTCTCTTGGGATGAGTCTAATACTGATATTTCTTCTCAGTCAAAGGCTGCAATCACGAGTGAAATCGAGATGGGGCTTAATATGAGTGAGTTGGTAAATCGATTAATAAACCAAGAAGACTATAAAATTCTTTTCGAAAAGGCATATGGGGACCAAGATATTCTTGAACATAGAGTGTTAGAAGCTATTGAAGAGTTTGTAAACAGTATCGTATCAAACCATTCTAAGTTTGATGCTGAATCTATGGCATCTGATCTTAATATTTTTGCAGACTTTGTTGGATACACTGCTCAAGAAAATATAGGAAAGACACTTTATATGGATAACTGTGCTTCATGTCATTCTTTTGATCATCAATTTACAGAAGTGGCTACAGCTAATAATGGCCTTGATATTAACTATGAAGACAAAGGAGTTGGAGAACATTCTTCTGACCCTTCAAAAATAGGAGTTTTCAAAGTACCCTTTTTAAGAAACATTGAACTTACAGGGCCTTATATGCATGATGGCCGATTCGCCACATTAGACGATGTTATCAACCATTATAGTGAAGGAATTCAAAATCATGATAATCTTCATAACAACCTTAGATCTGGCGATGTTGCTAAAAAAATGAACTTTACAGATGATGACAAAGCCAGTTTAAAAGCATATTTACTGACATTAACAGATAAGGAGGTCATTGCTGATGTGAAGTTTTCTGATCCGTTTAAATAGTAAATAGATAAGACGAAATTAAAAAGAGAGTGCCGTTGTGTATTCTCTTTTTTTTATACTTCTTATTATCTATTTCATGTGAAACTTGAGGCCTTGTTCCAGTTTTTCTATCGTCTTTGCTAATCGCCTATCTTTAGCTTCTTCAGATTTTACGCTATATATATAATCTATGTATTGCTTTTTACTTGTTTCACTCAATCCATAAAAGAAGTTCGATGCTGAAGGAAACTCTCCTAATACTATTTGAAATTCATCTGGAACATCTACAGTACTATAATCATTATAAAGCTCAATAAACACAACGTCTTCCGCTTCCTTTTTTATTTTTTTCCGAATAGCCGCTTTTATTGGTAGGAATAGTTGCTTATCCTTTGTAGGCCATAATTTGAATTGTTCAATTTCATAGTCACCAATCAACCCTTTTACAATATACCAACCAAAAGGCAACCCTGTTTTAGGAACAGAAATCGGGAGTAAAACATATGACCATGCACCTTTTCCATTCATTTTTTGAATTTGAAAATTACCTTTTACTATTGGCTTAGTCATGAAAAAAGTTGTTTTTTATATGTTACGATTAGGTCTTGAATTACATCTCTATTTTAGCTATTCTTTTGTGAATTTCCCCTATTTCCATAAGGGCTGCTGAACCATACCAAGGAATAAGCTCCATAACCAGACTTCCTTGTTGGATAGCGGGGTCTGTTTAAACAAGTGCTTTTGCTTCTTCTTCAGTTTTCACATCAAAAATATAGATTCCTCTTAAGTCTCCTTCTTTTAGAAACGGTCCTGCCAAAACTAATTTTCCCGCATCAGCCAATCTACCGATATTCTCCATGTGTGCCGCCTGTAATTTTATAGCCTCCTCTTCACTTCGGTCTCTATTAGGGCCTCTTTTAAGTAGTGCCATAACATATTGATGCATACCGTAGTCGTCTGCTCCTGCCTTGGCTGCTCTTAAGGAATCAAAAGTAATTTTCCATAGGTAATTCAGTTGTGGCTTCTCTTGACACAGGTTTGGGCTCGCACTCAGTGAATAGCATTACAATACCAATTAACAAAAGCAATACTTTTTTCATGTGTATAAGATTTGACACCTAATATAGTCGACTTTTATGACGAATTAACTTTATTAAACTATTTCTACGCTCTTATTGCCCCATTAAGTCTATCAACATACTATCCAAAAAAGTAATCAAACACTCCGAAAGTTCTCAACAAAACCATCAATACAATCACCACTAAAAATCTATACGCATATAGGTTTGCATTATTATTTTTTGAGGCATAATTAGCCGTAAAGTATCCTCCTGCTGCTGTCCCTATGGACAGGACCCCTCCAATTTTCCAATCTATCAATCCATTATAATGGAAAATAAATATGGAAAGAATCGTGTAAAGAACCACCAGTACCAGCTTTAATGCATTGGCTTTGATGATGGTGTACTTTGACACCAAAACGGCTGCCATCAAGAAGACAATGCCCATACCCATCTGTATGAATCCACCATATACACCTATTGGAAAATATATAATGATTAGTTTCCACCATGGAAGATGTGTCACTTCACTTGTTTCTCTAATCCATCTCTTTGGATTGACTATTATCGATAGAAAAAGAACAACAACTAAATACTTGAATATATCCCTGAATTGTTCGTTGCTAACATTGACAGCCAACAAAATACCTACTACGGCACCGAGACACACAGTTATTAATATCCATTTGCCTTTTTCTATAGAAAGTTTTCCGTTTTTATAATAACCCAGGCTTCCTGCTACCCCATTTGCCAGTATGTTGACACGGTTAGTTCCATTGGCCATATTCGCAGGCAATCCTAAAACATCCATCAGTATTGTAAGTGTGATTATAGACCCATATCCCGCGAGTGTGTTCATGATCGCAGCTATGAATCCTCCTATGATTGCTATTGCGTAATGGTAAAATTCTAGTTCCACTAATCAGGGATTTCTTGACACAGCTCTACCAGGACTCCCCCAGCTGTTTTCGGGTGGACGAAGCAAACATATTTATTATCTGCTCCTCGTTTTGGTTGTTCGTTTAGCAAATGAAATCCTTCGGACTTTAATCTTTCCATTTCCGCTAATATATCTGTCACGGCATATGCGATATGATGCATTCCTGGACCTTTCTTTGCCAAATATTTACTGATCGGACCATCATCTCCTATAGGAGCAAGCAACTCTATTTTATTGGGTCCCTGACGGAAAAACGAGGTCGTAACCTTTTCCGACAACACCTCTTCTCTTTTATAAGGTTTCACTCCTAGTAAGCTTTCATATAGTGCTTCTCCTTGTTCGAGAGAGTTGACTGCGATACCTATGTGTTCTATCTTTTGCATTTTGCCTTTTTTATAAATTATATCTCAATGACAATCCAAGTGCAGAAAACGACTGTTTGTTCACAAAAATGTAATTCACAGAAATAGGCAATCACCTATTGAACGTTTTTGTCCAAAAGAGATCATATTATACCCTAAAATGAAAACAATAAGTAAGTCGTTTGCGCATCGTTTCAGAATTTCAACTCCACAGAGATAGGGCAATGATCACTTCCCATTATCTGAGTATGAATTTGTGATTCGGTAATATGTTCTTTAAGTAGTTCATCCACCAAGAAGTAATCAATTCTCCATCCTACATTTTTAGCTCTTGCTCCAAACCTTACACTCCAAAAAGAATACTCTACTTTCTCAGGATATAATGTTCGGTAGGCATCTACAAATCCTTTGTTTTGTAGATTAGAGATACCGTCGATTTCTACCTGTGTATACCCACTTGTTTTATTATAATTTGGTTTTGGCCGAGCAAGATCTATGGGCTGATGTGCTACATTAAAATCACCAGTTACAACGACTGGTTTTATTCTTCTTAAATCTGCAAGATAATCTGCAAATGCAATATCCCAAGTCGCTCTATACTCTAGTCTTTTGAGACCAGATCCGCTATTTGGAACATAAACATTGACCATGAAGAACTTTTCGAATTCGGCACAAATGACCCGCCCTTCATTGTCATGCTCCTCTATGCCTATTCCTTTAGAGACAGAGATTGGCTCCTCCTTACTAAAGATGGAGACACCAGAATATCCTTTCTTTTCTGCAGATGTTACATTGATTTTATATCCTTTGAGATCAGCTAATGCCTCTAATACCTGATCATCCTGTGCCTTTGTTTCTTGGATACAATATATATCCGCTTTAGATTTTTTCACTTCGGCCAAAAAGTCCTTTTTTACAGCTGCTCTCACACCGTTTACATTCCAGGATACAATTTTCATGTTTTGTGTTTTATGCGAAAGTAGTTGTTTTTGATTTCACAATGAATATTCACTCAATAATTAGCTTGTTTAAGTATTAGTTTAAAGAACATTGGAGACGATTTTTATCAATAACTGAATTTGATATTTCACAAACTTAAAGTATAACAACTTACTTTTACTCAGGTACTTCAGCTGTAACTACATATTGATACTGAAGAGTCGTATCATCTACCGTTATGTTTACATATCCTGCTTTCAATAGGTCTTGCTTTAGTTTTACTACACTGACGATCTTCTCCTCTGAAGGTGAAGGTACATTCATCGCGGGTGCTTTATAATCAGATATGACCAATAATCCTCCTTTTACTATTCCTAGCTTAAGTGTTTTTAAATATGCTGAAAGGTTTTCGATATATCCGATTGTATTTACAATGAGTGCCTTGTCTACCTCTTCGATTCTAAGCATCGGGTTATTGGGTTCGGCTAGGCGGGTTTCTATATTAGGACTAATATCAGATTTATAGGTGTCAATAAAAGCAAGCTTCTTTTTCTCAATAAAAGCAAGCATTTCTTTATCAATATCTATTGCTATTACGTTCGCTTTCTTATGAGCTAATTGAAAAGTGAAATACCCAGTCCCTGAACCTATGTCAGCTACCGTTTTTCCTTCCAATTTAGCTAATTTACCAACTATAAAGGTCGGTTGTTGCCATGATGCCCGTCCAAGGTTTTCTGCTTGGGACAAAGCAACTCTGTCTTCTATTGAGGGCGGAGAAACGCGTTTAGGTTTAAAAATACTACCATTTTCTCCTGAACAGGAAAATATAGCAAGAATCACTATTAAGAAAAGTATAAATTTATAGTAGTTTTTTAGCACGGTTCAAAGATATCAAAAGTTTTGTTTGGATTATCAATTTGCAAATGATTCGCATTGAAAGGTCAACAGATTTACAAGCTTCCTCTTGAATCAGATAATTGTCCACAAATAGATTATCTTTGTGGTTCAATATTTTCAAGACCATTCATATAAACTTGAGGAATGAAATATATAATTCTCATAGCGATCATATACGGAGTATATAGAGTCTCACAAGTAGCAAAAATAGTTGCTGCGAAAAAAGCTCAACAGCTAAATCAAGAAAAAGACGAGGGGTTCATAGACTATGAAGAAGTAGAATAATATGCAAGATTTTTTTGAGATTTCTGACCTTATTGTTGATAACAATAACCAATATATAGTAGCTTTAAAATTAGCTGGAATGCCTTGCGTTCTAGACAAGTCCGAGGATAAAAACCTCAAAAACTTACTAGAATCATACGCTAAACATGATCTTCATATTATTAATAGAATTGACAGACCTGTAAGTGGGCTGGCTTTATTTGCTAAGAACACCACTGCTGCCAATTTCCTAACAGAGCAGATCAAAGAGAAAAAAATCAGAAAATTCTATCTGGCTATTGTTGAAGGTAGGCCTAAAACAGAAACTGGAGAATTGACAGATTATCTGATTAAAACCCAAGCTAACAAATCTGTAATAGGAAAGAAAGGAGACAAAGAAGCTAAAGAGGCTACTCTAAAGTTTGAAACGATAGTGACGCTTGACAACTATACTATCCTTAAGGTCGAATTGGTTACCGGTCGTTTTCACCAAATCCGAAGTCAATTGGCTAACTTTGGATGCCCAATCAAAGGGGATGTAAAATATGGAGCAAGAAGAAAAAACAAAGATAGAAGCATTTATCTTCACGCTTATGAATTATCTTTCCGGCACCCTATATCCCAAGATTTCAAAAGATATAAAGTGGCGCCAAACCCGAATGATAGCCTCTGGAAATTAGTCCCTAAAAATATATAAGCTCCTTTTATAGATAAAGAAATTCTTATAACCCTCAATTTGGCATTGCAAAAACTTTTTCCGTTATTTATGCATTATAACTATGTGTTATTTATAAACAACTGAAAATCAACATTTAATTGAGAGATACATATACCCACAAAGGTCTTAGGTCCAAACTAGTTACTACTCTTCGTCAAAAAGGAATCACCAATGAACGTATTTTGAGTGCCTTTATGAATATTCCTAGGCATTTATTTTTGGATAATGCTTTTGCAAAATGGGCTTATACTGATGTCGCATTTCCTATTGATGCTGAACAAACGATTTCTCAACCATATACAGTAGCTTTTCAAACCAGCTTGTTAGAATTGAAAGGGACTGAGCGTGTTCTAGAAATAGGAACAGGAAGCGGATTTCAAGCTTGTGTTCTATCATACTTAGGGGTCAAAGTATACACAATAGAGCGGCAAGAAAACCTTTTTCGAAAAACAGAACAGCTCCTTAATCAACTTGGATTCGGCAGAATCAGAACATTGTTAGGTGATGGATATAAAGGATCTCCTCGATTTGCAAATTTCGACCGTATTTTGGTTACATGTGGTGCACCATTTGTACCTCAAGATTTGTTAGATCAACTTAATATTGGAGGAATGCTCATAATTCCTTTAGGAGAAGGAGAAAGTCAAAGGATGATAAGAATAACAAAACATGCTGATGGTCGTTATGAAAAGGAAGATTTTGGAGAATTTAGATTTGTACCATTTTTAAAAGGTATAAATCGGGTCTCTGTTTAATGATTTCACGGATCCTAATTACAAATGAGATATATATTTATCATTTTTATACTCGGCTTTACTCTTCAGTGCCGTGGTCAGCTAAATAATCATGAATTTGTTAAGATAAAGACTACAGATAAACAAATCTTCTTAGGTGAACTAATAAGTATCTCTTCAGATTCAGTAACAATTAAAAATAAAATTCTTGGTGTCATAACATTATCTAAATCATCTGTCAAAATCATCTATAATAACCATTCGGTCTCCAATGAAAATAATTATAGTGAACCATTCTATGTATCAACTGCAATTCCAAATGGTGCAGCAAATCATTTTTATAGAAATTATGCTTTTTTTGGACAAAATCTTTCTTTTGGACTGAATAATAATCTGGATGTATCATTTGTTTTTGAGCTTCTATAAATATTTGTTGATAATGACGCAGCTTTGCCGGTAATGCAATTAGGTGCTAAGTATAGTGGTGCCATTTCCAACAATATTCACCTTGGTCTTTCAACCAAAATCTTATTCAATAATGATGGTGCTGGTACTCTATACTTCTATACCAATCACTATTGGTGGCATGAGGACAAATTTCACCTTTGCACCAACCCTGTCTAGAGCGTTAGGCGATGGCGATCGTGAATTTGCAGCTTTATATAATTTCATTATATCATTATCAGATAAAGTCAGAATCGTTAACGATGGTCTATATTTGGATGATGTTCTTGTTGGCACAACACTCATTGAAATTAAAATTATAAAAGATATATTACTTCAACCGGGTATAATCTACTCAAATGATTTTCATATTCTTCCTAATTTCTCGCTCACTGCTCCTTTTGGCACTAAAAAGAAAAAGAAAATCAAGTAAGCGTTCGGGCTTTTTATTAACCAATATTGGTTCTATTGCTTTGATATTCAGGGTTTTTTACTATATTTATATTGTTGACAATGTATCAATAAATTCAATTCAAAAAGATTACAACTTAATGTAATACGTATCTTTCTGATGTGTATCACTTTCGGAATAAATAAATTATAATTTATTCAAGAGCCTTGTGTTATATTTGTTTTAACAACTTTTTGGAGGACGGTTTGTTTTCTTTCTACACTATTAGTCTTGGAAATTATTTTTTAAATTATTTTAGTCTAATTTTGCTCTCTTACTTTTTGTCTAATTGTGCATCTGTCAATAAGTTACAAGTTTAACTAAACAAAACAGCTCTTAGATAAATATTTTAATCACTTTTTAGGCATAATTTTTTCTCAATTGAAGAGATATGGATCAAGAATTTCAAAAGATATATTTTAAGACAATAGTTCAGGGTAGATTAGAATTTGGTACCGCTAAAAGTTTTGAAAAAGTACATAAAATGTTTGTCCAAAGGGCAGAACAATATCACAAAAATCAAGTGATTTTTACTGCTGAAGAACTATTTGATGAGGCTAAACTTACAATGGAAATTCCTAGGTTTGTAGGTCAGATATCAGAGAAGGTGTACAAAAATACTATTAGTCTATTGAGCTATTGTTCTCAATTTGCCGTTACTGGATCGATCCGTGCTTGGATGTCCGAAAGTGGAAAGATTATGCACTATAATCTTATGGAACCAACAAGTGACAAAGCTGCTGTTCAATCTTTTCTAAAAGGTAGAAGGCTAGTAAAGGAAAAGGGAAAAGAAGAAGAAGCAATCTCTTTTCTAAATAAAGCTATAGAGAAATATGATAGACACGCTCAAGCATATGAAAGACGTGCTAAGGTTTGTTTTCGAATGAAAAACTATCATGACGCTGCAAGAGATTATACAAAAGCAATAGGAATAGACCCAACGATTCCTTCAGCATACTTTGGTAGAGCAAGAGTTCACTTTCTTAACAAAGATTGGGAACTGGCCATTGAGGATTTTAACCAAACACTTAAGAAGTCTATTGCCCTTCAACCGATTTACTGGAAAGCTAGAAAACTGAAAGCTGAATGTCACCTAAAGCTTAAACAATACGACCTTGCAGAATTTGACCTTAAGTTATATTCGAACAGGAAGTTTGGTAAGGATGACATCAATAATAACTACATCCGTTGGTCATTATTCCAGTATGGAAGTCTGCTGATCAAAAAAGGAGAATATAATGAAGCATTAGTCCAACTTAATAAAGCATTAGAGGTGCCTCAACAGCCTAAGTCAGACATCAACGAGGGCGAAATTTTAAGAATGAGGGGTGTTGCCAAAAAAGAAGCAGGTAAAAATGGATATATAAAAGATATAAAAGACGCTGCTAAAATGGGAGATAAAAAAGCTAAGACTCTTCTTGCTTCATTTGCATAATTTGACTACCCGTCAGATAATACTAAAATTATGCATGATATAGAACCTTACTATAAATGGAGGGAATATTACGTAGCTACAGAGGATAAGGAGTCTCCATTCTTTGGTAAGGTCTATGATGAGTTTACTTTTACAAACAAAGTCTATAACTTTTTCATACATCCTCAATGGGACGATTTCGGATCTCTAACATTGTACACAAAAGTGCTTTTCGCCGATTATGAAGAGGGAATAGCCATGATAGAACTCATCGGAGAATGGAACGACAGTATAGGAAATGATATAATGTTTTTAAAAAGGGAAGTTATAGATTACCTTCTCCGAAAAAAAATTAACAAGTTTATCATATTCTGTGACAATGTTTTGAACTTCCATGGCGATGATGACAGTTACTATGAAGAATGGTACGAAGACGCATCCGATGAAGAAGGCTGGATTACATTCGTAAACGTGCAAGGTCATGTTTTACAAGAGATGGAGTTAAGTCAACTTCAATACTATGTTAACCTTGGGCCAATTTATAATAACATTAATTGGAGGCACAAAGCTCCTGTATTAGCTATTGCACAAGTACTGGATTCCATGAAAAGAGCTACCAAACAACTTAGATACTAATCATATGCATAAGTCAGGATTTATAAACATCATAGGAAAACCTAACGTAGGAAAATCTACCTTGATGAATAGTCTCCTTGGGGAAAAAATGTCGATAATTACAAGTAAGCCCCAAACAACCAGGCACAGGATTCTTGGAATTTATAATGATGATGATACTCAAATCGTCTTTTCTGACACCCCTGGTCTAATTGAGGATCCATCTTATGGCATGCATGAAAGTATGAATCGGTTTGCATATTCTAGCTTCGAAGATGCTGATGTCTTATTATTTGTAATGGACTTGTTTGAGGATTATGAAGGAGACGAAAAAGTAATTCAATTACTTCGAAAATCTGATGTGCCAAAATATCTCATTATTAATAAAATCGATCTTGATAAAGGTGATAAATTGACTACCCTGAAATCGAAGTGGGCAGACATCTTATCATTTGACAAAGTCTTTGAAATATCTGCCCTTAATAAAATTGGCCTTGAGGAGTTGATGACATCAATCTTGTCAGAACTAAAAGAAGGCCCCGCTTACTATCCTAAGGATCAATTAAGTGACAAGAGTGTAAGATTCTTCGTAAGTGAGATTGTAAGAGAATGCATCCTTACTCAATATAAACAAGAAGTCCCATATTCTTGCGAAGTGATCATAGACGAGTATAAAGATTCCGAAAAGAATGGGAAGCCGTTTGCACACATATATGGAACAATATATGTTTCTCGTAAAACCCAAAAAGGGATAATTATTGGTAAAGCTGGATCCGCTATTAAAAAATTAGGGACAGATTCTAGAATGAAAATAGAAGAATTCGTCGGCCATCCTGTTTTTGTGCAAATGAATGTCAAAGTTAGAGAAGGGTGGAGAGATGATGATCGACAGTTGAAGCACTTTGGGTACTAACCCCAATATCCCATCATTCCTGATACGAACTTAGAGTTTTTAGTCAATCTATATTTGACAGATTGTAAGATATCTTGGATTTCGTCTTCAATTTCTTGATCATACTTTATTTCTAGAATAATCGCCTCATCATTATCCGAAAATGGATCAACTTCGTAGTTGTTAACACCTCTATATTGAAGATCTCTATCAATCGTTATCCTTACTCTGCGGTCAAAAGATTCTAGATAGGTTCTTAAATATCTTATCATCACTACTGGTTCTAAGCTCAAGTCCTTTAGTAAACCAATATCAAGTCTTTGTCTTAAATTTTTAACACTTAATGTCGTTGATTCTAGTTTCTGAAGGTTTTTGTAACCAAGCAAATTAGCTTTTACTTTCTCCTCCAAAATAGGGTTTGGAATTATTTGGACGTTTTCACCATACCACCTCATTCTGTATTTGCTCCTATTCGATACACCTGAAAGGTTCTCTCTTAGTGCTCCATAGTTCATATTATCCAAGTAGATACTGTTAACCCACCTATCTGGATAGGAAGAAAAAAATGCACCCTTTATTGTCATTACCTCTTGCAGTACTTGGAGATAATGTTGATTTTCGATTCGATATTTTCGCTCATATCGCATTATTTTGTCTTCTTTTCTGACCCGTTAATCTTCAAAAAGGCCCCTGGTTCCACTATGTACACTATTTTATTAGCCTCTTTTGCATTGGAAATTATTAGTCTTGTTACTGGTTTTTCACTTCCTGTTACCTCTATATCTCTACTACTTGTTTTGCCCTTGTATTCACTAATTATCACTTCACTGCTGCCCTTTGCTCTTAAGGAGTGTACTGTTTCTTCTGTTGAATAGTTGGTTATATTTGACATTGCTAAAAGGTCAAAATCTAATGCCCACCCAAGCAAATTAGAGGTGTTATACTCCTTTATAGTAGTCCTTCCTCCTTTCTGAATAAATCCACTCCCTCCATAATCTGTCTCTTATACACATCTCCGAGCCCACGAGACAGGCAGAAATCTC
>CAJXUU010000002.1 GCA_913061325.1 uncultured Saprospirales bacterium
TCGACATTTCATCAGTGGTTCATTTACATTCATCTTTTCTATTCCTATCTGATCCGTCTTACCAGACCTTTTCCTTAAACGCTCAATACCAGAGAATCACTTCTCCAGCACCTTAAGGTGATTTGTAGACTCCGCCTGCACGGCGTCTACGGAGGACCTACCTCCATCTTAATTACAGCATTGGTCGCCAAGTTTATTTGTATTAATCAATGGTCTTGGTTTCCATTCAGAGCACACAATTGCAGATAACGACCTGCTTCCAAACCTGAGTGGGTTAGCAAATTTGGCATCTATAAGTAAAAGATTTTTAATAAGTAATAACAATTCATTATTGAGTTTTAGTGGACTTAAAAATCTAATTTCTGTTGATGGCTGCTTATCAATACAGAGTAATAATAATTTATCTAAACTAGACGGGTTGGAAAGTTTGACCTCGATCTCAAAATGTTTAGATGTTCAAAACAATAGTTCGTTGGAAAACTTCAATAGTCTTGGGAACTTAACTACAATCGGAACATATCTAAAAGTGAAGCAAAACGAGTCGCTAATTAGCTTGAGTGGGTTGAATAATATTGTGTATGTCGGTGGATATATGGATGTCTTTGATAATCCTTCACTTACAGATATGAAAGAATTAAAAAACCTATACCCTGTAGGTAAAAAGGTAAAAAGAAAGAAGAAGAAGAACTATAACGTATGGATTTCTTCTATTGATAAGTCGTCTAAATATAAAGGATACTTAAGAGGAATCGAAGATAGTACTATTGTTTTATCTACTCACACAAATAAATTTCACAATAATTATAGAACTCAACATATAGATGTCAATAACATCAAAACATTTAAATATAGAAAAAAAGGGAAAATCGGAAAGAGTATTCTATACGGAGCTTTAGCTGGATTTACAGTTGGTGCAGTTATAGGTTTGTCCAGTGGAAATGACACCTCAGGACTTCAGCTTTTTAACGCTGGGGAAACAGCATTAATTTATGGCGCTCTATTAACAATTCCAGGTGCTTTGATTGGTGGGCTTATTGGTGTAGCGAAGGTAAAAATACCAATAAATGGAAATCACAAAACTATGAAGAATCAAAAAGGGAAGTTACTGGATATTATGCTATTGGAATAAATAAAACTAGAACTTATATCTGTTAAATTGCTAGAGATGATAACAGGAAATACCATTAAACCCAGTAAAATATTCAGCTTGCAACGGCTGACATATGATTAATTAATTTATAAAAAAATGTGAGTTTATACATACTCTTCAACTATAAAAACTAATAAAAATGAAATTAATTCTACTCTTCATTCTTACTTTATCTGTACAACAACTTTCTGCTCAAATCTTTACTGAAGTGCTTGATACTCCTTTTGAGGGTGCTAAATTTAGTGCAATGGCCTTTGCTGATATTGATGGTGACAATGATCCAGATGTACTCATTACTGGCGAAAATAATTCAGATGATGTTTTTGCAAAGCTATACACCAATGACGGAGGTGTTTTTACGGAAATTATGGATACTCCTTTTATGGGAAGTGGCGCAGGGGCTATAGCATTTGCAGATATAGATGGAGATAATGATCCTGATGTACTTATTACGGGAGATAATGAATCAGGAGGTGCATTTGCAAAACTGTATATTAATGACGATGGCAATTTTACTGAAGAATTGAACACTCCAATTAGGGGTGGTGAGGGAGGTACAATAGACTTTTTCGATATTGATGGCGACAATGACTTAGATCTACTCACTACAGGGGAAGGTCCATGGACTAATCTGTATACGAACGATGGTGGGCAATTCACTGAAGTAATAGATCATCCTTTTGATGATATTTATTTTGGCTCAACAGCCATTGCAGACATAGATGGAAACGGCGATCCAGACATACTCATTTCGGGGTTGAAATCCGGACAAGATATTATATCGAAATTGTATACAAACGAAGGTGGTATTTTTACCGAAGTAACTGGAACTCCTTTTGATGCTGTTGGTCTGTTTTGTTCGGTAGCCTTTTCGGATGTAGATGGGGACGGGGATCCAGATCTACTTATTACTGGGGAAAGTGAGGATGCTTTCATATCGAAATTGTACACGAATGAAAGTGGTAATTTCACAGAAGTGGAAGGAACTCCTTTTGGTGGTCTTACATATAGTTCAGTAGTCTTTTCTGATATAGACGGAGACAATGACCCAGATTTACTTATTTCAGGCTTAGATATAGATACAACTTTCAGCGTGAAATTGTACAAGAATGAAGGTGGCAATTTTACTGAAATAATGAATACCCCTTTTGAAGCAATTGCTATAGGCGCTATAGCTTTTGCAGATGTAGATGGTGATAACGATCCCGATGTGCTCATTACTGGGCTTAACAGCTCCGAAGAGGGAATTTCGAAACTATATACTAACGAAAGTGTAGTTTCCGTGGAAGAAGAATCTGAGGACTTGAGTTTTGATTTTATGCTTTTTCCCAATCCTACTCCATCTGATAGGATAAACATCACTTATACATCGAATAAAAGTGGTTCTTTGATTGTAGATATTTACGACATTTATGGACGTCTTGTAAAACAACAGAAAGAAAGAGTAATAACTGGAGAACAGACCTTTTCTGTAGATATTGGATTATTGTCAAAAGGGAATTATACCATTCAACTAGATGATGGAAAAAGGAAAAGCACTCGTAATCTTGTGGTTCAATAAAGAGGACTTTTTTACTTTTCTAAATCCTGCCCCTTCGACTAGAATAACTTATGTTAAACATCAAATACTTTAGTAGCAGTTTGGATTCAGATAATACTCATTTACTAATTATCTCCTTTTGGCAAAAAAATCTCCATCTGATGGTTAATCGGATGGAGATTTGTATTATATTCTAATTAAATCAATTTCATCTATTCGCTCAGTCTTTGCGCCATTTGTAAAAACGCATCTTCTTGATTACCTAGATTAAGTACACTTACCTCATCTCTTAATTTTAATCGTGTAAATACATGAATATCCGAGTCCATTATTTGAACATCGATATTGCTACCATCAGAGTTTGTCATTCCTTTATATATCAATACAGTACTTACTGAATTGGCAGTGGGGTCATGTTTTGAGTGGAATACTTTAAGATATGTATCGTCAGGAAGTGAAATTCCATCCTCTAATCCCTTTCTTACTTTTTTCATTAAGTTATTTAACTCACTAATCGTCTCTTGTGGTTTGAAGTGGTACCAATATTTGTCTTTTTCATCAGACTGGTCGCTTTCTACAAATACAAGCATTGGTCCTATAATACCAGCAATTGATTGCAGCTTTGAACTAGAAACAATAGTTGGGTCTATCAAGAATGCATTCTGCCTTCTTGCAACCAAGTCAATAAGCTATCCTGAGGAATAATTTCGTATTGCTCTAAATTTACTGATTCAGATTCATTACACGAATATGTCCTTAGCGTAAGAAGAATTATAAATAAAAGGTAATTGATTTTGAGAAGATTTCTATACATATTTGTTCAAATTGGTTTATGAATTAACAGTATAACATTAGGTGATCTTCATTGTTTAGAGCACAAGTAATGTATATATCTTCGTGTAACAGAGATTTCGAAAGATTTACATAAAAACATCAATCATCCCTCACTTCTAGAGAAGCGCCAATCTCAACAATCAGCTCACTACTCCCCTCTACTTTGATTGATTTACAGTTGGCCATCAGATTGGTTTCTATAGTCACTACAAATCCACTTGGGATTATAACATGGTCACAGATCTTTGGTATAAAGCCTCTACTCCAATGGTCAGTATTGTGCCAATTATCCTGAGTTGGTCCTATCCAAGTATTGTATCCTGGATTTGCGCAATCTTTATCATTGTATATACAGTCAGCAACCCAACTTTGTCCATCAAGGCTCCACGCGGTATCAATAGGTACGCAAAGGTGTGCAAGAGCTGTCACTGGCAAATCTTCAATTCTCGGTGTATTTGTATAATCATTAACCCAAACTGTATCTGGCTCATACCATAATGCATTATTGATAGTACCATCGTTGTTATTTGCTGTTTGATCTTGGACTTGAGTAGCACCTATGCCTTCATTCATTTTCCAATATCCAACCAAGTCCGAATAGTTTGGGTGATTATTTGTAATTATATCACATGCAAAATCCAATATCGCTTGAGCCGATAAAATTTCGTCCCAAATTCGAACTTCTGCGATTGAGCCATTAAAATCATATCCTTGATCGATGTCTGTACCGAAAAATAAATCATTCCCATTCGTAATATCTCCCACGTTTGATATGCTAGCTTCATCTACAAAGATACCATCTTCATACATCTTCATCATCCCATCTCGATCAAATGTGACACTCAATGTATGCCATTCATCATCTGCAATGGGACCACCTGTATTGATATCAGTTCTATTTGATCCATCACCAATATTGACTTTCCATTCTGGTCCAGAACTAAACTTGAAGGAAAAGACAAAACCTTTATTATTACCAGAATCCCAATCTTTATTGCCAATGATTGCCACATCATCGGCATTTGTAGTTCGAACTCTACATTCTATTGAAAAATCATCATCAGCCCCAAAATCAAAAGCCGGCACATGCGGAACTTGAACGAAGTCATTTACTCCATCAAATCTTAACTCTACTGAATCGCCTAGACAATTGTATGCATCATCAATTGTAAATACACTATCTTTTTTTATTTCTTCTACAGGTATGTTTGCTCCATTGGCAATAAACAAGACATTCTCCTCCTCAATAGTCGAACCACCATGACTAAACCCAATACCTCCGTGATCTGAAGTAACTAGGATGATCCAATTTTCAGCCACGTAGTTTGGTCTTGCTTTTAAAACGTTGTATATATTTTCTACATGAGTATCTGCAGTTTCAATGGCCTCCACATATTCTGGCACATCTGGTGAAAAACCATGTGCATGTCCTGCATGGTCGACATCATCAAAATGAGCAAATATGACATGTGGATTTTCGTTTTGGAGCT
The DNA here is from genome assembly GCA_913061325.1 of uncultured Saprospirales bacterium. GTDB lineage: Bacteria > Bacteroidota > Bacteroidia > Chitinophagales > Saprospiraceae > CAJXUU01. The sequence continues at coordinate 5,015 of CAJXUU010000002.1, forward strand.
GATTAATAACCTCATCTTCTACAGCTTGGTCAGAAGGAACATTGGATGCAAGATCAGCATCATTTTGAACAATTGAATTATTTATTGGACTCCAATGACAAATTGAAACTGTATTCATATTAGCATCATATGCCTCTACTCTACTAAATAAAGAAGGATATTGAGCATAATTATTTCCTGAAAAATTATTGTTCGTTACATTGTGTTTAGGAGATAACACTCCACACAATAAAGCAGACCATCCGGGGCCACTTATAGTGATATCATTATTGAGTGCATCATAGCTATAGACACCTTCAGCTTTCAGATTGTCTAGGGCTGGAGTATTTGCGATTTTCGAAACATCAGCACGCATACCATCAATTCCCAATATCAATACCCGCTGTGATATTGCATCAGCTCCAATAAAGAGAAAGAATAAAATGAGAATATTTTTCACAATAATTGCAGATGTTTATTTCTAATATAGATAATTATAAATATCCCGATACAGTTCATCAATAAGATCATCAACCATATTATCAGTGCTTTCTAGTTTACTATTATTATTTTGTAAAAACTTATATGGTATAACTCTTAGGTTACCACTTGCTTCATATTGGTCAATTTCATCGGTTACTTCTTCAATGAACCTTTCTTCTTTGAGCATGCAATCACTTGTCATTGATCTCACATCAAGATTCACTCTCCATCTTACTCTTTTTGTTGTGCGCCTTGTCGTTACACTTCCAGTTGCGGTAATATACTTAGGTACCTTGATCTCTTGTCCACTCGTGTCAATTTTAGTTGTATAGCCATCCTCTACCTCTCCAGAATATGTTTTTGTGCTTGTACTTTCTTGGAAGTCTACGTCTAATCTGTCAAAATCTAATTCTACCAAACAATCTCCAACATTTCCTGGAGTATCATATACAATTCTTATAAATCCTTGGCGGCCCTCTAAGTCATCAAATTTTCTGTTGACTTCCCATCTGTAAGTTTGATCAAAATTTAGATCTGCATTCACATTATACACCACAATACCTGCTTCAAAGGACTCATTCAGTAACTCATCCATATTAGGAAAATCTGTGCTACAGTATTTATCCACTAATGAAAAATAAGCAAATGCTTCTCTGGCTTTTTCCTTGTATTGTGATGATTTAAATACTTCCATCAATGACAATCCTTCATCATAAACATCTGCTACAAGTCCTTCTTTCTCTGCTCTGAATTTTGAGAATTTTAATACATTTTCATCCGTGAGATACATTTCTCCTTCTTCAAATCGCTCTCCTACTTCGTCATACTTTTTAAGATTTATTTCTGCATCAACTAGATCATAGTTCCTATTTAGATCAATCAACTCGTCTCTCGTTTGGTCTATCATTTTGGCAAATGCCTTATTAACCAACGTTTTCATTTTACGATCTTTTCCTTTCTTGAGTTTTGAGAGGGCTTTGTCGTAGGCCTTGGCGTATTTGCCTTTTTCATATAGCTTTTGTGGGCCAGAGCATGATATAGCGAAAACAACAAACAGTAAGAAAAGTATGAGATGTCGGGTTTTCATATTTGAAAGTAGGAATGATTACCGTTTAATATAGCTCAAAATTAAAGATAATATAATTATTTTTTAACAAAAAACTTAAACAGTATCAATCTATTATACCATTTACGGTTTGGAATGTCGGAATATAATTTTAGAATTCTTCAAAGCGAGTCAAGGCAAAAAACGCAATGATAGCCAAATAGCTTGAACAGCAAACATGTCGGCTAGTGTAATAAATCAGAGATTTGTGGGCTAGCAATAGTGTATACAACGTAATCACTCACCAATAAATAAATATACTACTCCAAAAGCATAGCTCTCAGCCCACAATTGAAATATCAATTGTTACACTGAGTAATAATCGTGAGTATTTTTAACGAAGGATCGCAAAGAAAAAACGAAATAATAACCGACAATTTCAAACGTAAATGGTATTATCTCAATTCTGAAATAATACAATTAAACTGATTTACACAATCATCACAAATTTTAAAATTGACCGATAACTCCCTGTTTATAAAATTTTTATCAATCGCTAGATCAATTTCCATCCAGACCCCTTTGTCATTAATATAAATCTTATTGCAATGACTGCACATTGGAGTACCACTATGTATCCCTAGATAAAGTATCTCTCTTGAAAGCATTTTCTTACGATCAACTTGTCGAATTAACTTTGTTTCTATTTGAAGATTGTTTTCTCCGATTGGTTTGATATTCATTTTCATGAACCTAAGGACATTGTGACTATCACATCTAAAATTGAGGGCTATTTCTTTATCAGTCTTTCGTATCGCTTTGAAGAGTCTCTGGTACAACCTATGAACTTCATCAAAATAGATAAATTTCCATATGGATTCTCCGATTATTGACTTTGCGAGATCCTTTGCATTGTTTTCACTAGCAAACTTTCCAAACCCATGATTCGCGGATATGATTGTGTCATTTATATCAATTATATAGGATAAGGTTGATGCCAATATTAGATAATTTAATTGCAAAACCAATATATGCAAAATCCAATTACAAACAGTTCGATTATCCGATTATAATTGGGCACATTAAATAAAACCCTAAATCATATAATGAGCCCACTCCGAAAAGAAACATTTTAGTGTTGAGGAGTTTTCGGAGTGGACTCATATAATTAAATTTTAAAATTCAGCACTTCCAGGAAATCTAGGGAAAGGAATCACGTCACGGATATTGGCCATACCCGTTACAAATAAGATTAATCGCTCAAATCCTAATCCAAATCCAGCATGTGGACAAGTACCAAATCTACGAGTATCCAAGAACCAAGACATTTCATCTTCGTGGATATCCATTTCCTTCATTCTAGCCAACAATACGTCCAATCGTTCTTCTCTTTGAGATCCTCCTACGATTTCTCCAATACCTGGAAACAATATATCCATTGCACCAACAGTGTTGCCATCCTCATTCATACGCATGTAGAATGCCTTAATATCTTTCGGATAATCTGTTAAGATAACTGGTTTCTTGAAGTGCTTTTCTACCAAGAATCTTTCGTGCTCACTTTGCAGGTCAGCTCCCCATTCTTCTATTTTAAATTGGAACTTACCCTTTTTATTTGGCTTACAGTTTTTGAGAATATCAATGGCGCGCGTATAAGTTACTCTTTCGAAATCAGTATCAACACAGAATTGTAGCTTCTCTTTCAATGGCATTGGAGAGCGCTCATTTGTTGGCTTAACTTTTTCTTCATCGATCAATCTGTTTTCTAAGAAATCAAGATCGTCACCACACCTGTCTAGTACGCTTTTGATAACATACTTGAGCATTTCTTCCGCTAGATCCATGTTATCATTCAAGTCTGCGAATGCTACTTCTGGCTCGATCATCCAAAACTCTGCCAGATGTCTTGATGTATGAGAATTTTCTGCACGGAACGTAGGACCAAAAGTATATACTTCACTGAAAGCCAAAGCAGCTAGCTCAGCTTCTAATTGACCTGATACAGTCAGATTCGTAGCCTTTCCAAAGAAATCTTGGCTAAAATCCGTTTTTCCATCTTCTCCTTTTGGAGTATCATCAATATCAAAATTGGTCACTTTGAACATCTCGCCAGCACCTTCGGCATCACTTCCCGTAATGATAGGTGAGTGCATATATAAGAATCCCTTATTATGGAAAAACTCGTGAATAGCAAAAGCCACATGGTGTCTGATTCTAAAAATAGCTCCAAAGGTATTTGTTCGGAATCTTAAATGAGCGATTTCTCTAAGATATTCTAAAGAGTGCTTCTTTGGCTGTAGCGGATATTGTCCAGGACCTTGTTCAGCATCAGAGACCCCTAGAACCTTAATTTCACTAGCTATCAATTCTACAGTCTGTCCTCTTCCTTGAGATGCTACTATTTTTCCAGAAATCTTTACTGCTGCACCTACTGTAATAAGCTTAATTACTTCAGGATCTTCGTTCTCAAAATCAATTACAATTTGTAATGTCTTGATGGTTGATCCATCATTCAATGCTATGAATCTGTTTTGTCTAAATGAACGAACCCAACCAGCTACTGTTAGTTCCTGTCCTATATAATCGTCAGCTATTATCTTGACTACCTTTGTTCTCTTTGCCATCGTTCTAAGTCTCTTAATTTATAGAAGATGCAAATGTAGTATTTTCAATCCTAAATATTGAAACAACACAATGAGATAAACATCACGAAACAGTTAATTGCTTTCCTCTCCCCAACGATATGTAGATATATCAATACCAGCTAGATCAAGAACTCGATCCACTACAGTATTGCAAATCTCTTCGAGCGACTTTGGTTTACTATAAAATGAAGGTGTAGCTGGACATACAATAGCACCTGCTTGTGTGAGTGCAGTCATATTTTTTAAGTGAATTAGATTGTAAGGTGCTTCTCGTGGTACGATGATGAGTTTTCGCCTCTCTTTTAAGATTACATCAGCTGCTCTTGTGGTAAGATCATTTGATATACCCCCAGCTATTCTTGCCAATAACCCCATAGAAGATGGACATATAATCATAGTCTCATACTTCGCCGAACCTGACGCAAAAGGAGCCATGAAGTCATTCTTCTTATAAAAAGTAAATGGATATACGCTTGCGTCAAATGGACCAATTTCTATTTCCCAATTCACTATAGCGTTATCACTCATGACCACACCAACTGTTAAGTCTTTGATCTGAGACAACTTTTCCATCAATAATTTTGCATATATAGACCCGCTAGATCCACCAATGGCAAGTACGATTTTCCTATTCATATGGTACAAAGATAGTCAGTCAAAATTTGACTTTAAAACATGAAGAAATATCCAGCTGAAAATTGAACACCTTGATTTTGTGATGAGAAAGATTCAGAAGAAAAGTAACTATTCAAATTTCTCAAATATTTTGCACTAAATTCTAATCCGCTCTTTTCTGCAATTGGATATCTATACCCTATGTGACCACCGACAGCTAAGTTTAACTTTTGCAAACTGTTATAATCAGAAGTGGAATCGTTATTCACAGATTCAATTTCGCTGTGTTTAGAAACTACTGATGATATACCAGACCGAGCGGAAATGATATATGATGGCACAAAATCTACCCCAAAATTAAATCCTGAGTGAAGATTGCTGCTCAAATAGTCTATAGAAAGGGGTGCGTTAAGGGATAAAAATCTATGTTTTGTGTCGAAATCTATATTTACATTTTCTTCCTCTAATGGCATGTCCGCATTTGGTCTTCGAAGCCTAAGTTCAGTGTCTGTATTACCAAATGATGTAGGTAAACTATGTTCAAAATCAATATATCCTATCCCATTTTCTACTATTTCTTCTCCTACTTGATAAGGTAGTGTGATATCATATTCAGTGATAAACTCTTGATTAGAAAAACCAAGACCTCCGCTCAAGCTCCATCTTCTTGAAATAGCTGAAGTATATTTTACTTCAACTATAGATCCAGGCTTTGCATACTCTCTATCTATCAATTCCGTAAGCGCTGACCCTTGATTTCCCTTTGAAATCAAATTACTACCTATTATCCCTCCTGATATTGACACAAAAGATTTTGGCTGAATATTAGAAACCGTCTTAGATATATTCATTTTGGGAGAAGCAATTATCGATTTTCTCCGTGATAAGTAATTATTAATTTGAAGTAGAGCTTGAATAATTGAGACTTGTCTTTCTTGATTTTGAACTAGTGAATTATCGATTCTAGAAATTTCACCTAACTTCTGTACACCAACATCAGTGTTTAAATCTTCTAAATGCCCTGCAGGTTGTATTGGTTTTGGCTGATTAAATATTTTAGCCCCTGTTGTTAGTTTTTCAATTCTATCTTTCGGATTTAAGTTTTTTGCTCCTTCTGTTTCTTCAGGTTGAATGGTTTCTATTTCGGCAATCTTTGATTTATTAATTCCTCCATAAGGTGTCAATACTTCTTTTGATTGACTTTTCTGGTCTACCGTTTTACTATTTTGGTAGTTATTATTTTGGGTTCCACAATTTTCAAGTTCGACTCTTATTTCATTGACTTGCTTAGCTATATTATTATTTTGAATCATCAAATATCCTACACCGATAAATGAAAGCAACAATCCAGAAACCATCATAAAAAAGGGATAAGCTAATCTAGATTTCTCTTTAGAAGCAAGATCGCTTTCTATTTTATCCCATATACTTTCACTCGGATTGTTCCAATTATGATCAGTGATCGAATCATGTTCAAATCTTTCTTGGAAAGCCTTCTCTATATTATCATTGTTACTCATTAGGTAGTAATTATATGGCTCTTAAAACATGTACTTTAGCTTGCATCATTTGTTTGGCTTTCATCAATTGTGTTTTGGAAGTATTTGGGGATATGTTTAATGTCTCCCCGATCTCTTTATGTGTATAGCCTTCTAATACAAAAAGATTAAAAACAGATCTATATCCCGGTGGTAATTCTTGAAGCAACTTTACTAATTCTTGCATTGCCATATCATGGATAGGTTTATTTAAACTGGTTGAATAACCTATTTCAGAATCTGATATATCTTCAAACTGCAATCTTTTTTTTCTCAAGTATTCCAAATTCGTATTTATAAAAATTCGCTTTATCCAGCTATAAAAATTACCCCTGTTTGAATCAAATGTTCGTATTTGTTTAAATACTTTCACCCACCCTTCTTGTAACATGTCTTCAGCATCCATCTTATCGGACATGTACCGTAAGCATAAAGTGAACATTCTCACTTTATACAAATCATAGAGTTGCTTTTGGGCAAGTCGATTATCATTGACACATTCTGTTATCAGATCCAATTCGTTTATGATTATTTTCATCAATATATATGCAGTTTGATTGGAAAGGGTTGCTTAGCGCGCTAAATAATTTTTCAATCTAAAGTCAAAATCAATAATGAATCTAGAATTATAATCAATGATTTAAATAGAATGCAATCAGCTTTGTTTAGCATTTTGTATTTTTTATTAAACAAAAAGCAACCCTTTTAAGATTAACTGCATATATATAGTTAGACATCAATTACAAAAATTTAAATCAATCATTTAAAATTTAAAAAACACACAATTATGAAACTTAGACATTTACTCATTTTTCTTCTTTTTTCTGTATTCTCTTCAGCTCAGACTGTAGTTGATATTGTAGTCGATTCTGACAACCACACCACACTCGAAGCTGCTGTTGTCGCTGCAGACTTAGCAGGAACGTTATCAGGTGATGGACCTTTTACTTTATTTGCACCGACTGATGATGCATTTGCTGCACTACCTGCAGGTACGGTTGAGGCACTTTTAGAAGACCCTTCTGGAGCATTGACTGATATTTTATTATATCATGCAGTAGGAGCTACAGCACTTTCAACTGACCTATCTGATGGGCAGGTGATTGAAACAATCAATGGCAAAGACATAACCGTTACTATCAATATGGATGGTGTATTTATCAATGATGCCCAAGTAACAATGGCAGATATTATAGCAACCAATGGCGTAGTACATGTAATCAATGCTGTTTTATTACCTCCAACTATTACTGTTGTAGACGTCGTTGTCAATTCTTTAGATCATAATACGCTTGAAGCTGCCGTATTAGCAGCAGACTTAGCAGGAACGTTATCAGGTGATGGACCTTTTACTTTATTTGCACCAACCGATGATGCATTTGCGGCATTGCCTGCAGGTACTGTTGAGGCACTTTTAGAAGATCCTTCTGGAGCGCTAACTGACATCTTATTATACCATGCAGTAGGAGCTACAGCACTTTCTACTGACCTCTCTGATGGGCAGGTGATTGAAACAATCAATGGTAAAGACATAACCGTTACTATCAATATGGATGGTGTATTCATCAATGATGCCCAAGTAACAATGGCAGATATCATTACTGATAATGGCGTAGTACATGTAATCGATGCTGTTCTATTACCACCAGACCCAACAGTATTTGATATCATTTCAGATTCACCAGATCATAACACATTACAATTGCTGCTGGAAGCTGCAAGTTTAGATGGTGTGTTATCAGATGAAGGTACTTTGACAGTCTTCGCACCTACAGACGAAGCATTCTCTGTACTTCCACAAGAACTAATTGACCAATTATTGGCAGATCCATCCGGTCAACTTACAGACATTCTTACTTATCATGTTACAGGATCTGTAATAAATTCTTCTGATTTAGCAGATGGTACTATTGGAACTTCTTTAGGAGGTTTAGACTATTTAGTAACTGCTGTAGAAACAGGTGGGTTTACTATCAATGCAAATGGTGGTGCAGGAGCGATGATAACAGTTACTGACCTACCTGGAACCAACGGTGTAGTTCATGTTATAGATGCTATAATGCTTCCTACCACTAATGCTTCTGTAATCTTTAATAGTCAAGGATTCACTGTATTGGCTCAAGTGTTACAATTAACAGGGTTGCTAGAAGGTCAGAATTCATCAGATACACGAACGACCATATTTGCACCTACGGATAATGCATTCTTGGCAGTACCGGAAGATATTTTAGAATCTTTGGTAGCAGCTCCTCAGAAATTAATAGATGCACTATTGTATCATGTTGTTGATGGTAGAACATTCGCAAGTGATCTCTCAAATCAATTAGAAATCACAACAGTACAAGGCGAGACAGCAATTATCACATTAAATGCTGAAGGAGCTTTTATAAATGATGCTCAGATAGTTTTAACAGATTTCTTTACTGGAAATGGTATTATTCATGTAATCGATGCAGTACTCTTACCAGCACCTACAACTGTAATGGATGTAGTAATAAGATCTGAAGATCATACAATCCTTCAAATTGCTTTAGATACAGCTAATTTATCATCTACACTTCAAGCAGATGGCACTTATACTGTTTTTGCACCTACAGATGCAGCATTCGCAGAACTTCCTACAGAAACACTAAATGCTCTTTTATCAGAACCAGAAGGTCAATTGACAGATATTTTATTATACCATGTTCTTGGTTCAGAGGTATTATCAACTGATTTATCTGATGGCATGACAGCTACAACTTTAAATGGTGCTGATATCACAGTTACTATTGATGATGACAATGTATTTATCAATAACGCACAAGTTATTGCAGCTGATATCGTAACAGAAAATGGGATTGTACATGTAATTGATGTCGTATTACTACCACCGGTAGGATCAGAGGAATTGCCAGCAAGTGAAGCCAATGTATACCCAAGTCCAGCAAGTACTATGATGACTGTAGATTTTGAAAATAACCAGTTCGATAATCCTACTATATATATCGTAGATAATAATGGAAGAGCAATAAGGAATATAAAAAATGCTCAATCAGGACAGGTAATTGATGTATCAAATATGCAAAATGGAATGTACACAGTAGTGATATCAGATGCTCAGTTTTCAATTACAAAAAGAATTACAAAAATAGATTAATTGTAAAAGAAGATATTTTTAACATTGTTAAAATTGGATTACAGTTTTGCCGCTCCATACTATTATGGAGCGGCATTTTTTGTCTCTACTCACATTTTAATCTTCAACAAATAAAATTATTATTTCGATACCTTTGCACCATGACAGATTTCATCTCTTATATAAGTTCTGCCTTAGATCAAGGTCATCTTTTCAAACTTACACTTGCCAAGCCTAGAAATAAACAGAGTGAGTTGAGGAATATCTTCTTTCGACCTGTTGAAATTAATGATGAATTAGTCTACAATGCAACTTATAGAAGCAAGACAAATGACCAAGCCAAAAACTTTAATTCAGATGCTCTCATTGATGAAATATCTGATAATTTAGAAAATCAATTCTATAATGCTGATTTATACTTTCCAGATCAAAAAATAAGCTTACTTCAATCGAAAAAAGGTCATAGCAAAGTATTGATAAAAAAGGAAAAAAACGAAATCAAAATTGAACAACATAATCATATAAAACAAAGATTGATATCAGAATCTACGCCGTACTTAGTGGATCTAGGACTGAGTTCAACCCATGGGAAAATCTATGCCCATGCACAGGACAAATACAAACAGATCAATAAATACATAGAGCTCATAGCTGCACTAATAAAAGATGATAAAACGGTAAAAAAGATAATCGATATGGGCTGCGGCAAAGGTTATCTAACTTTTGCACTATATGACTACCTCAATAATGGTCAATCACAAAATGCAGAGGTGAAAGGTGTGGAAATCAGACAAGATTTGGTAGATAAGTGCAATAATATTGCTCAAAAAAACAAGCTCATAGGTCTTAACTTTGATCTAGGAAGCATTGATCAATATAAAATTAAGTCCACTGATATGGTCATTGCTCTTCATGCTTGTGACATAGCTACAGATATGGCTATTGCTAAAGGGCTAGAAGCAGAAGCTAAATATATAGTAGTCGCTCCTTGCTGTCATAAGCAAATTCGAAAAGCCATTAGGAAAACTGAAAGCGCTTTAAACCCAATATTAAAACATGGAATCTTGCTCGAAAGACAAGCTGAAATGATAACCGACTCAATCAGGGCTTTGATTCTAGAATCTCAAGGATACGAAGTGAAAGTATTCGAATTTATATCATCCGAACATACTGGAAAAAATGTGATGATTTCAGCTGTAAAAACTGGAGTTGTGAATAAGGAAGCCATAAAACAAATAGATGCTCTAAAAGCTGAATTTGGGATAGAAGAACATTATCTAGAAAGTTTAATTTAATTTGCCCTAAAACGGAATATCACCTAAATCGGGAGTTCCGAATTGTGGTGCTTCTCCTCCACCTTCTCCAGATTCATTCATTTTTGACTGCCGAGTAACCATTCCACTTGCAAACGGATCTGCTACGAAACTATCTCCTAGGTCGTTGCTAAATCCACCTTCACCTGGATCTTCGAACTTCACATATTGACCAACAAACTTAAGTTCTACAGTATCCAAACTACCATTTCTGTGCTTAGCGACAATTATTTCAGTAAGGTCAGAAGGTACGCCCATATCTCCTTCCTCGATACCATAATATCCTGGACGATAGATAAATGTTACGATATCCGCATCCTGCTCGATCGCTCCTGACTCTCTCAAATCCGAAAGCATTGGTCGTTTTTCTCCTCCTCTTGATTCCACCGCCCTTGAAAGCTGGGATAGTGCGATTACTGGCACCTTCAATTCCTTGGCCAATCCTTTCAAGGCTCTCGAAATAGCTGATATCTCTTGTTCCCTATTACCACCGCCACCGCCACCTGGAGCACCACTCATCAACTGAAGGTAATCGATAACGATCATCGAGATATCATGCTTTTGCTTAAGTCTTCTGCATTTGGCTCTTAGCTCAAAGATGTTGATACCTGGCGTATCATCTATAAATATAGGTATGTCAGCAAGTTTTTCTACCGATTCATGTAGTTTTTTCCATTCGTAATCTTCCATTTGGCCATTCCTCAGTTTACTACCTGAGATTTCAGCATCCATGGATATAAGCCTTTGTACGAGTTGTACGCTTGCCATCTCCAGTGAAAATACTGCTACTCCTCTTCCTGCTTCTGCTGCATTCTTAGACAACGAAAGTGTGAATGCGGTTTTACCCATCCCTGGTCTTGCTGCAATAATGATCAGATCCGAAGGTTGCCATCCACTCGTAAGCTTATCGAGCTCTACATATCCAGTCGTCACACCCGTCATTTCTGATCCTTTTTGAGATGCTGCCTCGATCTCTCTTTGCGCTTGAATTGCAAGCATTTTAAGCGATTCGTAACCAGAACTCAGGTTTTTATCTGTGATATCATATAAGCTTTGTTCTGCCATATCTAGCAACTCGAAAACATCCTTGGTCTCATCATAAGAGTCATGGATGATAGTAGTGGATACTCTGATCAATTCTCGTTGAATAAATTTTTGAGCTATTATTCTCGCATGAAATTCTAAGTTGGCCGCTGAAGCAATTTTATTGGTCAACTCCATCAAATAAGTAATACCTCCAGCTTTATCAAGCGTACCTGCCTTCTTTAATGCTTCATGCACCGTAAGCAAGTCAATAGGCTGAGATTGCCCATATATCTCACTCATTGTTGTGTAGATAAGCTGGTGTGCTTCTAAGTAGAATGACTCCGCCCTCAAAATCTCTGTCGCAGTTGGAAATGCATCTTTATCTAGCATAATAGCACCCAGCACTGCTTCTTCCAAAGCTATTGCTTGGGGCTGTATTTTACCAAATGAAAGATCACCTTGACCATTCTTACCACTTACAGCACTCATTCTATTTGAGACTGCTTTTAAAGGTTGTTCTGATTCTGCCATTGAAAGTGAAAGACTTATTGATGTATTATTGAAAATTGCAATACAAAGCTAAGAGTTCCTTCAAGATGTAAAAGTTATCAACGAAATTGAGCTTGTTAGCATTTTGTGGATAACCATTAATAATTGTGGACAACTCATTTTTGCACTGATTATGCAAAGATAGGTTTGTTGGCTTAAAATAAGGCTTACACATTAAATTAATATCATATATAATTTTCTAATATGTATCAATGTTTGAAAAAATGCATGATTAGCTTTTTTATCATCGATGTAACTAAATATTCTCAAAGGCACACTGTTCGATTTAGAATGAAAAAAGCCACCCAAAATTTCAATGAGTGGCTTGTGAATATGTTTTCATATATAATTTAACGCAATGTGTTTTCTTTGAGGTGATGTTTTTTTTGTTAAGAACAAAATAGAATCCGTCTTTTACTGTTTCCCTAAATTATTCAACCGTTGAATAACTTCTTCAATAATCTTCTTTTGTTGCTCAATTAGAATTCGTTGATCTTCTTGATCTTTTAAGTTTTGCTCAATATTTTTTTCAGCCTTTTCTATTCTCTCTTTTGCCTTCTCTATATCTTTATGATAACCAGTATTTTTCTTTTCAAGTTTTCTAAGAGATTTATCCAATTTATTAAGTTCCTTTTCCTGCTCCTTCATTTCTTCAGAAATAGCTTTCTTCTTTACAACCAAGTAGAATTCAGTAAGGAATTCTTCAGCACCCTGAGCTGCTTTAGGGTGCTCGTCAGAATTGATGAAACTTCCTCCAGTATCTATCCATAGGTTTGCAGTTGTATGGCCAACTCTCTCTTCAAATTTGATATAAAGGTCTAATTCATTAGAACCTGCGATCATAGGTACTTTAGCTCCTATTACGTAGTACTCTTTTGCTTTTTTATTTCTCTTTGACTTTCCATAATCTTTTATATACTTCTTCCATACATCCTTAACCATGCCTTCGTCTGCACCATCTATATCAACTGAAAAAGTTGTTTGTTTTCCTAGACTCATTGACATATCATGTTCAGAAACATTTTGTGCACCTATGATTCCTAATGCTCCAACAAATGCGATTAATGTAAAAATTACCTTTCTCATATTCTATATTTTAGTTTTCTAGTTTGTCTTAGTACTTCTAGATTGAAGTAAATGCAACAATCATTTGACGCTAATTTAATAATAAGTCACCGTTTTCCATACTTTCAGTCTTTTTACTACAAACAGATTGAGTAGAATTAAATAATCACTAAATCATTAAGAAACATTATCTTTCTATCTCATGTTTTAAAACCATATTCACAACTATAAATAAATAATTTACATGGCCAATATAGTTTCTCAAGAAATAACCCCAGGAATACTCACCATGCTTCCAATATTTTATGTCGGCTGGTCGGACAGTGTACTTAGTCCAAGTGAGATCGTTCTGATACATGACAAACTATCTAGAGCAGATTATCTTAATCAAGAAGAAAAAGATTATCTGATAAAATATACAGATCCAAAAAATCCACCATCACAAACAATATTCAAAGAGTGGGTAGAAGTGCTTCGTGAGAATGCTCATGATCTTGAAGGAATAGAAAAAAAATCTTTAGTTCAGTTAGGCATCGAAATGGCCAAAAGTAGTGCGCAAAATCAAGAAAATGGACCATGGAATGATCCAAAAGCTATAAAAGCAATTGAAACTATACAATCTGCAATGGGACTTGATAATGAAAGTAGTGCCCGTCTGCTCTTATCAAAAGTAGGTGCAAAGTCTCATAAAAAAGTTAGTATTGTTTCTACTTTCGATTCCAAAAAACTTCAAGCAATACTAGATGGTGACAAAGCTGAAGTCATCGCAAGAGTAAAAAAACTTTTGAAAGATCCATTTTTTAAATATGACCTAAACCCAAACAAAGAGGATAAAAGAAAAACAACACTTGCTCAAGTTAAAGCTCTGGCCGACCAAGGCTTAGGAGCATATGCTTTCTCAACTGAATTTGGTGGAGGAGGACGTATAGGTGACCATATAACTGTCTTCGAAACACTAGCTTACGGGGATCTAAGTTTACTTATCAAGTTTGGAGTTCAGTTTGGATTATTTGGCGGATCAGTATATAATTTGGGAACAAAAAAACACCATAGAAAGTACATTGAATCCCTCGGAAAAGCAGACTTACTTGGTTGTTTTGCAATGACTGAAACCGGCCATGGATCAAACGTTAGAGGTTTATTGACTACAGCTAAATATGATCATACTAGGCAAAGTATTGTTGTAAATTCTCCTTCTATAGAAGCTGGAAAAGAATATATTGGCAATGCGCTTCACAGCACAATGGCAGCAGTATTTGCTCAATTGATTGTAAATGGTGAGAATCATGGAGTCCATGCGGTTCTCGTGCCAATAAGGGACAAAAACAATAACCTTTTAGAAGGTGTAAAAGTAGAAGACTGCGGATATAAAATAGGTCTCAATGGTGTAGATAATGGTCGACTTTGGTTTGATAATGTTTCTGTTCCTGTTGAAAATCTCCTCGACAAGTTCGGATCAATAAACAATGCAGGAGTATATGAAAGCCCAATAAAGAATCCTAATAAACGATTTTTCACAATGTTAGGGGCTCTTGTAGTAGGACGTATTTGCGTAGGCCAAGCAGGAGTCAATGCCTCCAAATCGGCTTTAGCTATTGCTATTAAATATGCATCAAAGAGAAGGCAATTTGCTTCTAAAGATGGAGAGGCAGAGACACTGCTGATCGACTATCCTACACATCAAAGAAGACTATTCCCTAGACTTACAAAAACCTATGGTTACTATCTAGCCATATCAAAACTAAGTGACGATTATATCAACGCCGATGCAGATCAGATGAGAAAGATCGAAACCAAAGCTGCAGGATTAAAATCAATGGCCACCTGGCATGCTACCGATACGATTCAAGAATGTAGAGAAGCTTGTGGTGGCAAAGGATATTTGTCAGAAAATAGATTCGCCGCACTCAAAGGAGATAGTGACATATTCACCACTTTTGAGGGAGATAATACGGTTTTGCTTCAGTTGGTAGCTAAAGGGTTATTGACAGAATTCAAGCAATCATTTCATGATGAAGGATTTACCGCAGTTATAAGGTACTTGGGTGCCCGAATCAGTAATACCATGGTCGGTTACAACCCGATTTACACCAGAAATACTTCTTCCGAACACTTATTGGACAGAAGATTCCATCTTCATGCATTTAGATTTAGAGAGAAAAAATTATTGATTAGTCTTAGTCAAAGAATGCAGGATTATCTCAAAAAGAGAATATCTCCTTATGATGCATTTTTGAAATGTCAAAATCATATGATCGAATTAGCAAAAGCATATGTAGAGAGGCTCGTTTTAAGAAATTTTGCTCAAAAAATAAATGATTCTGAAGATGGCCCTGAAAAAAATGCTTTATCTAAATTGTGCGATTTATATGCCTTATCAATAATCGAAGAACATAAAGGCTGGTATTTAGAAAGTGACTATGTCGATGGATCAAAAACTAAAGCAATCAGAAGATTAGTAACTAAATTATGTGCTGAAATACGACCTGAAGCTCTTGCATATGTTGATGCATTTGGGATTCCTGATGAGTTACTTGGCGCGGAAATAATAAAATAGATCCAGCCATCATTGAAACGAGTCTTGTTCATTCTCAATGTAGAGAGTCCTCTTTCATAGGATGACTCTTCTTGTTTTAATCTAGATAAATTGAGTTGATCTTGCTAAGAAGTCGTTTATTTGGATTGAAATTAGTCTGAACATAAAATCATTTATAATTGAAAAAGATTCATATAGGATACGGGGATTCAGCTACAGGATGCTTGAAAGAAGCAATAAAATTACACGGCCTTCTAGGAGACAAAGCGATACCATCGAGAGATGATTTTACCCAAGGTCCAATCTCAGAATGTGATGCTGAAATGGATACATCGCAAAGGCAGAATTATTGGAAAATGATAGATTCTGAGGTGAATTTTGAAATGGATGTCGATCTTTTCTATCAAGAATCCATGGTTTTGTTAGATCAAGTATTGGGTTGTGAAGTTGTGATTTGGCAAGGGGATTCATGTCATGATATATTGGCTTCGGCATGGCTTATGACTTATATGGAAAATAGAAAACTCAAATGGTCCATAATCGATCTTTCTAGATTATCTCCTGAAGAATTAAATGATGGTCTGCCGGCTGTTAATTTAGCAATGTTTTCACCTGATCAAGTGATCGATCTTTATAAAAACAAACAGAATATAGATGAAGCCGCTCAGCAAATGTATAGAGATCTTTGGGTTGCTATGATGCTTGAAAATGGAGCATATAGAATAAAAAATGGCAATGAAATACTTTCAGTAAGTGAAGAATATCATGATGATTATATCTTTTCCCATATACCAAATGAATGGACAGTGGCATCAAAAGTCATAGGTCAAGCTATAAGTAATTCTTCACATACTATTACAGACACTACTGCGGAATGGAGAATTAGACAACTGATCCGATCTGGCAAAGTAGAATATCAAGGAGAATTAACGGAAATGGACCAATATTCACTTAAAATGGCATAGGAATGATACATTAATAAGGCATGTTTTTATGTGCTGATATTTATTCATTCTCCAAGACAAAAAACGTAGGCAATGCAGAGCATAGGCGAGGCTTTTTAACGCAGAAGAAGGGAAAAAGAGCAAGCAGAAGAATGTACCTTTATTATTGTTTCATTCCTTAGAGTTTCAAGGTGCCAATCTTTCGATTTTCCAATTACCATCTTCTAATTTATATCTAAGTCTGTCGTGTAATCGGCTGGGTCTTCCCTGCCAAAACTCTATGGCAGTTGGCTTTACAATATACCCTCCCCAAAAATCAGGCAGTGGTAAAATTTCCTCATCTTTATACTTGGATTCTACTTCCTTTAATCTCTCTTCAAGAACATTACGATTTTCAATAACAGAGCTCTGGGGAGATACCCATGCTCCTATTTGACTGCCTTTTGGGCGCTTGTGGAAATATTCCTCTGAACGTGAAGTGGTTATTTTTTCGGCAACTCCAGTGATTCTTACCTGCCTTTCTATTTCTTTCCATAGAAACACAAGCGAAACATTAGGATTTACAGAAATGTCCTTCGCTTTATCACTTGAATAGTTAGTATAAAATAGAAAACCTTCTGGATCTATTTCTTTTAATAATACAGTCCTTGCAGAGGGAATATTATCTTTATCAACAGTCGCGATTATCATGGCGTTTGGTTCTACTACTTCGCCAATCGCCGTTTCCTTAAACCAAGATTTGAATTGATCGATCGGATTATTTAGCACAGAATCTTCAGTCAAAACTCCCTTGGTATAATGCTTTCGCATGTCAGCAATATCTCTATTCATATTTCACTATTCATTGAATCTATTTATAAAAATTGATTCAGACTATTTAAAGTTCAAAAATAGGTTTTTAGTAGGAAATATCTCCTAATTTCTAGCTAAACACATGCATAATATTGACAACCTAACATCTCTCGATTCTAGCAAATGATTTGCACAGGCCTCCATGGTAGCTCCTGTAGTCAGTACATCATCAACAAGCAAAATATGACGGCCATGTATTCCAAGCTTATCGACTAATTGAAAAGAAGATCCTACGTTCTTTACACGTTCTATTCTATTCATTTTCGTTTGAGATTTAGTATTGGTGTGTTTTATTATTACATCTTCGCGAACAGGAATATTCATTCTTTCACCTACCCCTTTGGCAATAAAAGCTGCTTGGTTATATCCTCTTTTAATCAACTTCGATTTGTGGATTGGAATCGGAACTATCAAATCAATAGCATCAAAAAAAGGTGAAGCTTTAGCCCTTTGCCCTGCCATCAATCCTAACTGAAAACCGATATCTTTTCTGCCTTTATATTTCAATCTATGCAACATGAGTTTCACATCAGAATAGCTATAAAAATTAAGCATACAAGCTACATCAACACAGGGTACTCTTGCTCGAAATTTATAGGAAGCACTATTGGGTTTGGTTTTAAAATGATTGGTGTAGGGCATGTTGACCGTACATGAAAAGCAAAATGGATTCGTATTGCTGGAAGCATAATCTTTTGCACAAAGCATACAAATATTTGGAAATAAAAGCTGCTTTATTGTATTGTTTAATTGTGATAGCATACTATTTCTAGATTTGCAGTCTAATATAACACAATTCTTTGATAATTAGATAGTTGCTGAATGATATAATTGAATTTTTAAATAAGTTGTTTGTCTCTGAACTTCAATACGTGTGCAAGAACTTAAAATCCTCTACTTACCCTCTATCAATCGAAATCCGACACCATGGACATTCTCTATAGTCAATGAAGTATCTGACTTAATATACTTTCTCAATCGACTAATGAATACATCCATACTTCTCCCAAGGAAGTAGTCATTTTCTCCCCATAGTTTTTTAAGTATGTCTTCTCTTCTAAGTGTGTTACCAATATTTTCGACCATTAGCTTCATAAGATCAGCTTCCTTTTGTGTCATATTTGACTCGCTGTTTTCACTTATGAGTTTAAGGTTTTTATAATCTAAGGTAAATATCCCGATTTTATATTCATCGCTATCTGGAGTAGCTATATATTTCCGTTTTAGAAAGACTTCTATTTTGAGAATCAGCTCTTCAATGCTGAAAGGCTTTGTGATATAATCATCTGCACCTAATTGTAACCCATGAATTCTATCTTCTTTCATGGATTTTGCTGTGAGAAAGAGAATCGGGATTTCGCTATTATGCTTTCTTATATTTTCAGCCAATTCGTATCCGTCCATCTCAGGCAACATTACATCAAGAAGACAAAGGTCATATCCTTTCTTCTCAAATGCTTTTAACCCTGATTTACCATCCATATGATGATCTATCTCATAATTGTTTTGTTCTAGATTATCTCTGGTTACGAACCCCAATGTTTCGTCATCTTCAACGTAAAGTATTCTTGCTTTTGCTTCCATGATTTATATTAAGTCGGTATTTTAATACTAAAAGTAGTTCCTTGATTTAGCTCTGATTTTACCTCAACAATCCATCCATGAGCGGTGCATATGTTTTTCACATAAAAAAGACCGAGTCCAAAACCCTTCACATTATGCACGTCACCTGTAGATACACGATAGAATTTATCAAAGATGCTTTTTAGTCTCTCCTTTTCTATTCCTATTCCTTCATCGATGATCTTTATAATGTCCAAATTGGGCATTTTTTCTGTTCTTATCGTGACTGTTGGCTCACCAATGCTATATTTTATTGCGTTATCAATAATATTGGTGATCACATTGGTAAAGTGCAATGGATCCGCGAATATTTCTATGACCTCATTATTAATTTCTATGTTTATATGTTGATTTTCTAATCTAACTGATTCACTTTTAGCTATATCTTTTAAGGTAGAATGTACATCGATAAGCTCTTTTTTTAATTCAAAACTATCTTTTTCTAACCTTGCTATGTTCAATACTTTTTCGACCTGATCATTGAGTCTTTGATTTTGCTCTGTAATGATTCCTGCATATCTTGATAATCGCGGGTCATTGATTACAAATTCACTTTTGGAAAAAACATCCGCCGCTATTTTAATAGATGATATCGGTGTTTTGAATTCGTGTGTCATATTGTTGATAAAGTCCTTTTGCAATTGAGATGTTCGCTCCTGCTTCATGACTATCCAAATGGTATACAAGAAGAAAATGACAGATAGAATGGCGATAATAGAAAACATCACAGTCAAATTCATATTCGCCAATAAAAAGCTTTCTCTTGCTGGAAATCGCACCACAAAATAATAATCTAATCCTTTAATTGCCGGAATAGAAGGCTCTTTTCTATTGATGTTATTCTCTTCAGCTAGATCGCAATAATTACCAAAAACCAGTTCTTTAGAAGTACAATCATAAATAGAATAATCAAAAGCTGTCTCCAAAGAATAATTTTTCATCTCCTGATACAGATAATCTTCTAGTACATCAAAGTTAATTTCACTATTGATATTCACAACATAGAGATTAGATGCTTGTCGCTCGATGAAGTCTTTCTTTGGTAATTCGAACGAAGAACTTTTTGCGATTCTTTGGGAAACTGTAAGCAACATCTTTTGTGCTGTCTGATCGAATTCTTGATCCTTGAGATCCCAGGTTTTGAGCAACCAATAGGATTGCGTAGAGATAATTGCTATAATCACCAATCCACCTAATATTATCAATCTTCTTACGAGACTGCCCGTCATATTTTTACGCTTGTTTTGTATTTTTGAGTGTTTTTTAAAATAAAAAAACAACTCCTTAATCTAATAACCCCAAAATACACCTTTTGTGCTCAGTGTGTGCATATGATTAACAGCGCATTAACTTTGGACGAAATTGATTCAATTATTATATTTGTCAAATTTAGCCTTCATCCTGATGAAGGATCATACCAGTTGCAAATTCATAATTAGAACTAAATTGAAGAAAAAGACAAGAAGGCTAAACATTTTAGGATCATTTTTGATAATTATTTTCACATTTTGGTTATTCATGAAATGGGAAGTCATTAGTCTTAAGTCTCTTCCGAATGAATTAAATCCTATAGTCAACGAAATTCTATCAAATAAAGAATACATACAAAGCGGTTCATACATGAAACTACTAGAGTCTTCTTTTAATGAGGAAATAGGTAACCTAATTAAGGAGAATAAATTATGTAGTATCGTTCATTACCAATCCAACGGAGTCGCTTTTAATTTTAAATGCGAGGATGATAGCAGTAATCATTTTTACGATACAGATGAGGAATACTATTTAGTGAAAATTACTAACGAATTGAATGTAGAATCTTTTTTAACGTACGAACAATTTGTTGATTATTGTGATAAACGGGTTAAACTGGAAGACAACTGGTACTTCTTCGAGAAACATATATACTTTGATTAAAAAAACAAAATATAATCGAAATTTGAAAATAGGAGGGTCTCATAAAACTCTTATTACCTAATTTCCTCCGTCCTTCACATCAAATACATCTCGCAATCCTGATCCAAGGAGATTAAAAGAAAGCACCATCAACATGATAGTAACGGCAGGCACAAGGGCTAGTATAGGCTTACCTGTAATCGCATATCCATAATGCTCATTAAGCATATTTCCAATCGACGGTGTAGGGGGACGAACTCCAAATCCTAGATAACTTAATCCTGCTTCTATCAATATGGCAGTTGCAAAATTAGCTGCGGCAATCACCAATATAGGACCAATGATATTAGGTAGGATATGCTTAAATAGGATATTGTATTCTCTGATCCCCATACTTTTTGCAGCCTGCACAAATTGTTCTTCTTTTATCTTTTTGACTTGACCTCTGACTATCCTAGCAACGTCCACCCACATGGTCAACCCTACTGCGAGAAAGATCACACCTAGCCCTCTGCCAAATGCTAACACAATAGCAAACACTAGAAGTAAAGTAGGTATACTCCACATCACATTAATCATATACATGACTACTCTATCTACCCAACCACCAAAATAACCTCCGACTGCCCCTATCACTGTACCTACAAATAAGGATATAATTACGGCCAATAGACCAACCAAAAGAGAAATTCGAATCCCTAAAATTAATCTAGAAGATATAGATCTTCCATATCGATCAGTTCCTAACCAAAACTTCAGTGATTTCAGATGAGGCGTAAGATCATTTTCATTCAGGTCATTGTATAATTCTGACTCTTTGAATATCTTCTTCTGATTATAATGAGTAGTCACTTCTACCCCTTCAGGCACAACTTCAGCATCTATGATGGGATAGTTGTCGTAGGGCTTTTCAGCACCATTCATGAATCTATCAAGTATAGATCTACCTTCCTCGTATCTATTGTTTTTGAGAATGATTACTTGGGTGGTGAAATTTGGACTTTTAAGTGCTATTTCTGCTTTTTGATTATTGGCATTTGGGCTACTATCTCCTACTAAAAAGTATGCAAACATGGCTAACAAAGCAGTACAAATTATAAAAACAAACCCACCCATGGCAGATCTTTTTTTCTTCAATTTAGTCCATATGTTCTTTTCTGAACTCAATATTTATAGTTCATTAGCTACTATCAATAATGCTAAAGCTTCATTTGTTTTTCCTTCTCGGATAAGGTTGATACAGTTGATTTCTACTTCATCAGAAAATTCTTTGATTGTGTCCTTAGCTATTTGAAGTTCCGCCTCTGTCGGCATTACTTCTAATGCTGCTAACTCTCCAATATCATTTCCAGAAAGGATATTACTTTTCTTTGCTATTTCTGGAAGAGCATTATATCCTATTGGATCGGCACCTACATTCTGATACAACGTCAAGATCGCATCTCCGCTCGCTCTAACATAGAAGCTTCGTCCCATACGACCTACAAGATCAATCTTGTGCGGATCGATTCGGTTATCAACAATGACATCTTCATCGATGTGCATGATCTGGACTTCGCAAATGATCAAATGACCAGCCCCTCCGTGTTCGCCAAGGGTTACTATATCTTTGACCTTGCATTCCATATTGACTGGAGATTCCGCTACTCCAGGAACTGACACTGTATCAGAAGGCACAGGAGTCAACCCAGTATGTTCGAATTCACTTTCACCCGCAGGAAAAGCTACAGAACTTAGTGCCATCTGCCTCATGATACTGTGACTTACAGCAGAAATCACACACTCTTTGT
The DNA here is from genome assembly GCA_913061325.1 of uncultured Saprospirales bacterium. GTDB lineage: Bacteria > Bacteroidota > Bacteroidia > Chitinophagales > Saprospiraceae > CAJXUU01. The sequence continues at coordinate 28,029 of CAJXUU010000002.1, forward strand.
TAAGCTTAATATTATGTAGCGTATCCTTTGTTGTATTATCCGATACTTTCCGATTGCTACTGAATACTACAATCGGTGGATTAGAACTGAATGCATTGAAAAAACTGTATGGTGCTAAATTATGGTTTCCATTTTCATCGATGGTACTTACGAATGCGATAGGTCTCGGAGAAACTGAGCCTAGTAAGTATTGATGTAGATCGGATGTTGGGATTTCCCCAGGAATTATTTTGCGTTTCATATAAAGTGCTTGAGTAGTGCAAAGTAGTGGATTTTATCCCCATAAACCAAAAAAAGCCAGCTACTTTTAGCTGGCTCGAGTAATAGTTACTGACCATAATCACGTCCCCTGTGATCGATCAATTTTAGCTTGTCAACAAAACAATCTTTTACTGTTTCATTAGGATAATAATTTGCTACAATTCTACTATCTTTGATCAAACTGGTCAGCACTTGCAATAATCAATTCTTATTTGATATTCATCCCTTTAATTAATTGAACATCAATTTTTTTCTTCCTATCGTGTGGTCCTCAGATTTTATTTCTAAGATATATATTCCACTGGACATCATACCTTTATTAATATAGAATACATTCGAAGGGCAATTCGCTGCATTTACGATCATTCCATTTACATTATAAAGGATATATGAAACATCCTTTGTTGTTTCTGGTACTTCCACTCTCATTATATCTACTGCTGGATTCGGTGCCGCTACTAATTCATTGTCAAGCAGTATCGTTTTATCATCCAATATCACTTCTATAAATTCTTCACCGATCAAGTGGCGATATGTGTTCGTTACGATTGCATCATTAAAATCAAAATAGATATCAGCAGTATTGCTAATCTGAGTACCGATAGGCAAATCTAGTTTCTGAGAAATTCTATAACTGACGAATCCGTTCGATCCAGACATATTTGCGGTAGAATGAGGCAATAGAACATTGTATAAATCAAATCTTAGACTTCCATTTTCTAGAATCGTCAAAACATAATCGTGACTCGAACTTCCAGCTATCAAAGACTCGATATCTAATGAAGGATCAATTACATTTTCTATTGCAATATTGAATGCTGTATCCGTACCAGTATTTTGAAATCGGATCGTGTATTCAATATCTTGATTAGCATCGATTCTGTGTTCGTCCCTATATCCAGCTGGATATGCCAATATATCATTAGGATCATATGATCCTATCACTTCATGACATTCGATGTCTACCACTGGTGCATCATCTGCATTGGGAAACATAGATACAAACTCATAAGAACCAGCATTATCATCGTCACAAGGCTGAACAAAATCAGTCTCAAATGTTCCATATGGATATCCTACAGGTTGATCAGCTACCACTCTATATACTCCACCTTTATCTTCAAATTTGAAACTACGTTGTTCTAATTGTGTAGGATCGGTTTTGTCAGAATGAAACATTACATCATCCTCTATAACTATAAAATCAAGTACCGATATCACATCATTATTTCCAATATTGGAAATAATCACCTCAACACTATCTCCTTCACAATTTATCTCTGTCACTAAAACTGCACCATTCCAATTCGAAGGAGGAATCATACTATCGTCAGAAGAAATTTCTGCCTCAGCACATAGAACTTCTCCCAATACAGTATTGTCACAATTCACATTTACTGTGACTTTAAAATTTCCAGATTCACCAGATTCTACTGTTCCTAAATTAACACTTACTGTCTGACCAATCACTGCCGCGCCACTTATATTGGCATCGACAAAGTCTAAATTATCATCCAATTCGATCTCAATAATCGTACTTGTGGAAGCTACTGTACCATCATTTCTATAAACGATTCGGTAATCATTATCAAAACATCTTCTTAGTCTTGCAGCTTTTATACCGACGGATAGCGCAGACGACTCTTCATCTGGATTTATCACAAATGAAACTGGATAATCTATTCCTTCTGTATCTACCAAGACGGTTTTAGATGCTATACATGGTGACCATAAATCATTGATAGGTAATACTTCTATAGTGTACTCTCCAAACTCTACTGCTATAATATATTGACCAGAACTATTGGTGAACTTGTAGAAGGTTTCCGTATCCGAAGATATTTTCACTTTCCATCCTTCAAGAGGTTTATCATCTGGACTCTCCGTACAATTAGCATCAATATCATGCGTGATATTTCCTAATATCTTTGCCCTAGGATCATTTATAATAATATTATCAGATGAATAACACAATTCTTCAAAATCATTATTTACTATTTCTACTACAAGTGGACTTTGGTCAAGAATAATTATGGCAGAAGGACTTGGATCCAAAACTTGAAATCTAAATTGCAATAAGGATGTACCATCCGCAATAGAGTTTCCAATCGCATCATTCCATACAAAAGCTATGTAACCAGGATTATTTAAGTTGAAATTTGATGAATTAATACCTAAAAGAGCATCACTAGAAACTTCTAGCAATTGCAAGTTTTCTGGAGGATACCCAAAGGCCATTTGAATAGCAAGGATATCAGTAAAATTGTCGACTCTCATGTCTATCAACAAATCAGAACCATCAGTCGACTCTTCAAAAGAAAAATCTAGACACTGCGAGTTCAGAGACAGAGCGTTTATTAGCAATATTAAACCTACGAATAGGGTGTTCAATGAGATTTTCATAGTAACATGGTTTCAATTAGTTCGATGAGTGTTTTTTCAATGGGGGAGCCACCTATCATTTCTATAATCAGATATTAAACAATATAATCTTGCTTTAATTATCCTTTCTGATGTAAATATGATCAAGAAATTCGAATAAAAAGAAGACAATATATACCATTTGTTGCAATAAATATAAATTGATATATTCATAATATACTTATTATTAAATATTTAAATACTTTTACTGCACAATAATATAACAAATGCGAAATAGTAAATTGGGTCGAATTATTGATCAGTTGACCAAAAAAGAAAAACAAACGATCCAAGGTTCAATCCTCTCGCCTATTCTCGATGGAAAAGATTATCATTTAACTCTATTTACTTTTTTGATTTCTCTTCTTAAGAAAAGCGATAAAGTAACAAGAGGTGAAATCAATAATAAAATTTACAAAAACAAGATTTCAGATGCTCAGTTGAGGTTGCACATGAGTGAACTCTACAGGATTATTTCACTTGCTCTAGTTCTATTGAAAGCGAAAGAAGATCCATACTACCAAGATGAAGTACTAATAGATAGATACAAAGACAATGAAGATGAAAAACTATATGATAGTCAATTTACCATAAGCACTAAGCGATTAGAAAACTATCCATATAGAAATGCTGATTATCATGAATTGAAATTCGAATTAGGGTTCAAAAAAGGAACTCACATATCAAACAGTAATAGAACTAGAGACCTCAATTTGCAAGAACTATTAGATGATCTAGATCACATCAGTATTAGTAAAAAACTTAGACAAGCTTGCTTTGCTATAGGTCACAATTCTGTGTATGGGCAGTCGTATAATTATGGACTGCTTCAAACGTATATTGAACACATAGAAAAGAATGACCTGACTAAAATCCCTAGCATTAGACTATACTACAGCGGATATAAGATGCTAAGCACCCCAAAAGAGGCTGAGTTTTTCAACGAGTTCAAAAAAGATATTGATGAGCTAAAACATCTATTCCCAGATGACGAATTACAAGGTATTTATAGATTTGCAATCAATCAATGTATTCGATTACTCAATCGAGGTCATCTAGAATATGGAAATATCTCTCTCGACTTATATCAAGAAGCATTAGAAAATAAATACTTGATGGTGGAAGGTCATTTATCACGATTTACCTACAGAAACATAGCAGCAATCGCAGTCAAAATTGGAGAATATGATCGAGCTGAAACATTTACTTCTGATCACAAATCTGACCTTAAAAAAGAAGAGCAAAATAGTGCTTACCATTTCAACTTGGCATTGATAAGTTACCATAGACAGGATTTTGACACCGCACTGTCCTCTTTACAAATAGTTGATTTCAAAGATCACCTTTTCAATCTAGCCGCTAAAGTTATACAAATGAAAGTTTATTATGAATCTGAAGAATATGACTTACTAGAGTCTCATCTTGATGCAATGCAAATGTACATCCTCAGAAAAAAAGTGATCGGCTATCACAAAATCAATTATAAAAATATAATGAAGATGTCGAGGAAGTTGTTGAAAACCAACAAAACCGATAGACAAGCAGTCAGTAAACTGTGTGACGAAATCAATAGTCTTGAAGTCTTAACTGAAAAGAAATGGCTACTTTCTAGATTAGAACCAACCTAATTCATTCCCAAACTGTGTTTATCGGCATAATTATTTTGTTTAATGTCAAATATTTACCATTTAAAAAGTTCGGCACTAAATGTGATTACTAAGTAATGGACTGAAGCCTAAAACTGGTACATGAAACAACTTTTTCTAATATTTATTTTATTAACTACTTTCATCTGTATCTCTCAAGCTCAATTGGGTGGTGCGCGTGTATATGCTGGTATTAGTATTTTGACCAATCAAGATGTAAATGCAAATCCAGAAGGATCCTCATATTCTGGATATCACATAGGAACCGATGGACGTATCATGTCGGGCACAATGTCTTTTTTATTAGGAGCTAGATATACAGCCATTTCAAGGACACCACAAGAAACCATCAAGCTGTTTGGTCATGATTCTAATATATCTATTCTAAATGGTCGAGTTGGATTAGATTATTCTATTTACAGCCTTCGAGATTTTTTCAGAATAAGAACTAAGGTCCTTGGCAGTTTTGATATCATAATAAATACTACTGGAGAATCAATTGCGGTACCTACCTACGATCTCAATGATGGATGGTTTGGTGGTGTTACTGGTTTAGGATTTGACATAGGCCCTTTTATTCTTGACATAGAATATGAATTCGGAATCTTAAATGCATATTATCAAAAACCAGATTCTAAGTTCAATTCTCTTACAATATCCACGGGATTTTTCTTTTAAAATAGATTATTAAGAACAACTTAATATTATCGCCTTATAATGTCAATCTCCACCGCCGCACTTACATTTTATTGAAATATCATTCAGTATTTGAAATTAGAGTGATAATTGCCAATCTTCGCATTTCAATTCTATAAAACAAGATTAAAATGGGCAGAAAGCAAAAGCAGAAGATGGTGTATGATGTACCTGTTGTAGATGTAGCCGATAGAGGTAAATCTGTTGCTAAAGATGCAGAGGGCAAGGTGTATTTTATAGATAAAGCTGTACCCGGTGATGTTGTTGATATTTTAGTTTTGAAGAAAAAGAAATCCTTCTTTCAAGGTGTAGTCAAAGCGTACAAAAAGTTATCAGAAGATCGGGTTGAAGCAAAGTGTGAACACTTCGGTATATGCGGAGGATGTAAATGGCAACATCTTGATTATGATGCACAATTGAGATTCAAGTCCAACACTGTGGTAAATGCCATGACTAGAATAGGCAAATTGGATGCTTCTCTTATTCAACCAATAAAAGGTGCCAAACAAATATTTAACTACAGAAATAAACTAGAATATTCGTTCTCTAACAAAAGATGGCTAACAGATACCGAAGTAGCTACAGATGGTAAAATCGAACAATCTCCAGCACTTGGTTTTCATGCTCCTGGAGCATTCGACAAAGTAGTGGATGTAAATAAATGCCACTTACAAGATGATCTGAGCAATGAAATTAGAAATTTCACTAGAGATTATACACATGAGCATGGTATGGAATATTACGATGCTCGTGCTCATACTGGTCTCATGCGTAATATGGTAGTGAGAAACACAACACTTGGTCATTGGATGATTATTATGTCTTTCGCTAAGGAAGATGATCGCATCATGCCCTTTCTTGATGTTCTCAAAGAAAAATTTCCTCAAATATCCTCTCTCCATTATGTGATCAATAAAAAACTGAATGATACGATTCTTGATCAGGATATTATCCTATACCATGGCGTTCCGTTTATTATAGAGCAATTGGGAGAAGTGAAATACAAGATTGGACCAAAGTCTTTCTTCCAGACCAATACTGCTCAAGCTAATGTTCTTTTTGACACTGTAGTGGAATTCGCAGAACTCAAAGGAGGAGAGAATGTTTATGATCTATATACTGGACTTGGTAGCATAGCATTATATGTTAGTCAATCCGCTAGTCATGTAACGGGAATCGAAGAAGTAGAAGCTGCTATTACTGATGCCAAAGAAAATGCTCGATTCAATGAAATAGAAAATACTACATTCTATGCAGGCGATGTAAAAGATATACTGACGGATGATTTTAGTACAAAGCACGGAAAGCCAGATTTAGTGATTACCGATCCACCAAGAGTGGGCATGCACAAAGATGTAGTACAGACACTGCTTAAACTAGAAGCTCCTAAAGTCATATATGTAAGTTGTAATCCCGCTACGCAAGCGCGAGACCTAGAGCTACTATCAGAAAAATATGATACAATAAGGATGCAGCCTGTCGATATGTTTCCACATACGCATCATATAGAGAATGTAGCTTTGTTGAAGCTTAGAGGTTAATGTATTGTTCACTTACGATTCGAGAATTTTATGGGTGCTCGTTTTTTTTCTAGCTACGGGCAAGATTGTATTCGCGCCTTTAGTCGTGTAGTACCACGCTAGGTAGGCTCATATTCAGGTTTTTATTTTTCTAATACGACCAATTTACTAGATGTTTTCCATACTACATGGGTTCACGAGGATAAAGCCTCGATTACATTTCCTGTGCAATGATTTCAAAATAAGCTTCTTTATTTTTGCTACCTAAGATTCTTAGGTATATATTTACATGCATGAATAGGAATTTACTCAGAGGAAGTCTGGAAACGATAGTCATCAAATTGTTATCTGACAATAACGAAATGTACGGTTATGAAATCACTCAAAAAGTGAAAGAACTTACGTCCGATGAATTTAAAATTACGGAAGGCGCACTCTATCCTACACTTCATAAACTAGAAGGAAAAGGAATACTTACTTGTCAAACAAGAAGTATCGGAAATCGATTCCGAAAGTACTATTCTTTGACTGAAGCGGGTGAATCGGAACTGACCATCATGCTCCAAGACATGGAAGACTACATCAAAAACATGCGATTAATCTTAAACCCTCAGCTATCATGAAAGAACAATTAACTGAAGAGGAGATTGCTAAACTTTTCAAATTCGTGAAAAGTAAATATGTGCATTATATTGATGTTCAATATGAGATTGTGGATCATTTAGCTTCTGCAATTGAAGAAAAACAGACAGATAGTCCGTCTATGAGCTTTGATCGTGCACTCAGTGAGGTGTATGGCAAGTTTCCGATTACAGGATTTGCCATAATGATTGCCGAGAAATCATCCGCTCTAAAGAAGTTCTGGGTAAAGAAGTTCTTAGGCTTTATGCTCGGCTATATGAAGCTTCCAAAAATAATAATAGCTGGATTTCTAATTTATCTTTTGCACCTAATCCTTTATAATGGATTCCTTATCAGTCCAAAGCAATTGTATTTGACACTTGTGATGTTGGCTATTCTTAGTGCAGGATATAGATATAAATATGGATTTGAATTCTCTAAAGAGTTCAGACATAACTATCTGGTTACTGGCACATATCTATCATTCTATGTAGGAGTGTGGTTTTTCTATTTCTTCGCACCGCTTCATTTTTCCGGAAGTCAACATTTAGAAGAGTTCGGTTACCTGCAAAGCTGGATTCTTTCAGTTTATCTAACTTCTATTACATTGTTACTACATGCCTACACCTTCGTATTTCCCAAGATGCTAAAGAAAGAACTCCAGGAAAAATACAGCCATCTCAATATCAAATTAGCCTGATAGATTATGAAGAATCAATTATCTAAAGAAGAAATAAACGAGCTGTTTACATTTGTAGAAAGTAAAAATATCAAGTATTTAGATGTGCAACATGAAATAGTAGATCATCTAGCATCCGCTATCGAAGACGTACAAAAGGCTGATCCTGCATTAAGTTTTAACAAAGTACTGAATCAGGTTTACAGCAAGTTTCCAATTACTGGATTTGCAGTTATGGTACTTGCCAAAGAATCAGAATTAAAAAGATTTTGGGTAAAGAAATTTTTAAGCTTTATGCTCAGCTATATGAAATTGCCTAAAATAATAATTGCTGCATTTCTTATTTTCATTTTTCAAACAGTTCTAAGTACAGGCTTATTAATCAACCCGAAACAATTATATTTTATTTTAATCATTCTAACTCTTTGCAGTGCAGCATATAGATATAAATACGGTTTTGAATTTAAAAAAGAATTTAGAAATAAATACCTTGTTACGAACTCCTATTTATTCCAATATGGCGGAATTTGGATGGCATATTTCTTCATACCATATTACATATCACTTGATACCACCTCCGAAATCAGCTATTTTGGAAATATTTCAAGTTGGTTATTATCTAGCTATATAACATTAGCTTTTCTATGGATTCATGCCTACACTTTCGAATTCCCCAAGATGTTAAAACAAGAATTAGAAGAAAAGTACAGCCATCTCAATATTAAACTAGCCTAATCAACCATGACCAATCACCTATCAAAAGAAGAAGTAAATAAACTTTTCGAATTTGTGGAGAGTAAAAATGTGCAATATCTTGATGTACAGCATGAGATAGTTGACCATCTAGCATCTGCGATAGAAGAAAAACAATCTAAAAACTCCGAATTGAGTTTCGAAAAAGCACTGAATAAGCTCTATTCAGAATTCCCAATTACAGGTTTTGCGGCATTTGTATCTACCAAGCAATCAGCTATGTCAATATTTTGGAGAAAAAGGTATCTTGGATTTATGTTGAGTTACTTGAAACTGCCTAAGGTCGTAATAGCTGGTTTTATTGTTTTCGTATTACAATTATTTTTTCAGAATGCAAGTCCATTTAATATGGGCATTTTGCTAATTGCTTGTATTATCTTCTCATTAAGTTGTAATTATTATAGCTTTAAAGCTGGCTACAATTTCAAAGAGAAATTTGAAAACAAGTATTTAGCTATCGATGCTTTCCTTGAGGGGCATGAAGTAATTTCTTTTTTCATTTTGATCCCTATTATTGTCCTTACTGCCATCCTGTCCGATAACGATTTAGGCTATTACAACCATTATCAAAGCTGGATTCTTGCTATCAATTTAACAATCATGTTACTTTGGATACACGCATATACATTCCAATTCCCAAAAATGCTCAAGAAAGAACTTTCAGAAAAATACACCCATCTAAAAATTGCATAATCGTACAATGTGTATCATCTCGATCTAGGAATCGTAGTCAACTCCTCCTGTCTTCCATCCAAAAAATAAAAACCATCTGGCGTATGTACTCCATCTTCCTCTAACATGATTCTTATAATCTTACCCCATTCTTTGATCTCTGATGAAGAATTCAGTTCTATGCTATATGCAGTATTGTGATATAAAGCATAATCACCACGCCCTGGAGTCCCTTTCTGATTGTCCCACATACCGATAGTTGGGCCAGCAGCATGTCCATGAAATCCTATAGGATGTGTATAGATGGAAGCTATTATTCCTTCTGATTCCGCTTGTATAAGTGCATCTTTTAATATTTGATTACCCGATTTTCCTGTTCTGAAAGACTCTACCAAGATATCCTGCACTCTATTCGATACTTTGAATGCTTTTTTGAGATAATCTGGTGCTTCATTCTCCTCAGGATGAAGTACATAAAAGTGTTGTTGTTGATCTGTATTAAGCCTCAGATATGTAACCCCAAAATCCACATGAAGCAAGTCTCCATATTGAATAATTTGTTCTTTGGGTCGTTTAGAAAAGCTTCTTAGGTGATCGAACTTCTCAGCATTTGCCCTTTGGATACCTACTGTTGGATGAAACCAAGTAGTCAATCCCAATTCTCTCACTCGTTGTCTCAACCACCAAACGACATCAACAGTAGCCGTTACTCCTGGCTTAATTACATCTTCTGAAAATGCCTCCTGTAATATATCATGACCAATTTTGCAGATATGAGGATACATTTCTAATTCAACTTTTGACCGAGTCTCTAACCACCCGATGGCTAAGTCTTCTCCTGACACCACACGATCATGATATTCGATCGGCAGATTCTTAAGAAATGATTTATGTTCTGTGCTAACCAGTCCATCTGCCAATCCAAAATCTTCAGAAAAATTCATCCCTATTTTCTCAGGATTCTTTTCTTTGATATAGTTAACTAACGCTTCCCATTGATCAGGGAAGACATCTATGTTCCATTCTCCTTTAAGTAATCTGCCTACACTATATCTCGCTATTGCTATTTTTTCTAAGTCTCCTTCCTGAGGTTTATAGAATACCATAATAGTTCTTCTTCTCGCAGACAGCCATTCTGAAGGGAGCATGGTTTTCATTACAGGATCCTCGTTGTATTCTCTAGAAATAAGAATCCACATATCTAGGTTGGCTCGATCCATCAATTCTGGCAGAAGAGAATCTAATCTATATTCGAGCATATCATCGATCCATTCAGCTCGCTCTCTCATCTCGAGAATGTCACCGTCAGTAACTTGTCCGTATGACATTAAAAAACAAAAACTGAGAGATACTATTAATAGTAGATGGCGCATATGTATGAATTTATTCGTCAAGATAGTAAAAATGAAGAAAATCGATGACTCCCCAGATCAACCTTTCTCCACTCAACCAGATCTTCCTTCGATCACGCACCGATCTTCCTTTGTCAGCTCAACGATTGATCTAACAATCCCAAAGTCCAAAAGTACAGCAACAAAAAGTCGAAAATCATAGCAGTCTAAAAGTCCAAAAGTGAAACGGTCTACTCATCTAAAAGTGAAACGGTCAAAATCAACACTTTTCCCAATGAAAAATGCGTTATTTGTTGAACGAAAATTCGTCTTTCATTTATGGACATATATAAAAAGAGATCTTATTGGAATATGGCCCTTGCATTTTTTGGGCTTTTGATATTGATCATTACGATGGTATATTCTAATTTTTTGGCTCAGCAGCTAAAAGAAAGAGAAAAAAAAGATGCGATTATATACCTCCAAGCTTTTGATGAAATCACAAAGGTGCCAGATGATATGAATAAGTTATATAAGGAACTAAATTTAGCTTCGGCTGAAAATGATTCGATAAGTTACGCAAGAATATCTCAAGCCATCAAACAAAAAGAAGGAGAACTCAATAATGAGTTGGGTGTTCATCAAGAAATTGTAGCTAGTACTAATCTGCAATTAATCATAGAATATTCTAATGGTGATTTAGAAGGGAATAATTGGGGGGATGATAAAGATATAGACAGTGAATTTCTAAATTTTAAAAGGGCTAGTTTTTTATCTGGAAATAAAGCTCCATTAGAAGTATCTGGTGGTAAAGTCTATCATTTTGATAGTAAATTGGTAAGCTACATCAACTACTTTCCCTTTATCCAACTTTTATTGGTTGGTTCATTTATCCTCCTCGGTTACTTCTTTCTTACAGGATCCAAACGTAGTGAACAAAATCGTGTTTGGGCAGGTATGGCAAAGGAAACTGCTCACCAACTAGGAACACCAATATCAGCGATCATAGGATGGATAGAACACTTAAAGTTAACAGATCCCTCCGAAGAACAACTCGAAATAGTAGAAGAACTTCGCAGCGATGTCAATAGGCTTGAGTTAGTAGCAGATCGATTCTCAAAGATTGGTGCAGAACCCGTCCTAACCCAAATCAATATTTTCAAAGAGATGGATGAATGTCGTCAATACATGGAAAAACGTGCACCTAGAAAAGTCTTCTTTAGCTATCCAGAACCGACCGATGGAGATTTATTGGTAAAGATCAACAAACATTTATTTGATTGGGTAATAGAAAACTTGATCAGAAACTCCCTAGATGCGATGGATGGAAAAGGAGAACTATCCGCTAAAATCTACGAGGATGGTGATTATATCAATATAGATATGACTGATACTGGCAAGGGTATCCCATCAAGTAAACATAGTACTGTCTTTCAACCTGGATTCACAACCAAACAGCGTGGATGGGGCCTTGGGCTTTCTTTAGCTAAACGAATTATTGAGAATTATCATTCAGGAAAGATATTTGTGAAAGCTTCAAAACCTGGAGTTGGTACCACTTTTACAGTGAGGTTGCCAAAAGTTTGAATTCGAATTAGGAATTTTTAAACTGCAAAATCATACTTAAACAAAGAAATACCCTAACATATCTGTCCTATTTCAAAAACATCTTAACTTTGCAGATTCGTACCTATGGGTACTAGAAAACTACATATTCAATCAAAGGTGAATTATAATACATGAAGACATCATTAAGCTGGCTTAGAAGATATATAGACATAGACTTGAGCATAGAAGATCTATCGGAAGTTCTCACTACCATAGGACTGGAAGTAGAAGGTATTGACGAGGTAGAAATGATTCAAGGCGGACTCAAAGGAGTAGTAGTTGGTGAAGTAAAAACTTGCGAAAAACACCCAGACGCAGATAAACTCAACGTAACTACTGTAAATGTAGGCGGGGAAGAAGATCTACAAATCGTATGTGGAGCTCCAAATTGTGCTGCAGGTGAGAAAGTGTTGGTAGCAACTTTAGGTACAACTCTATATAATGCTGATGAACCTTGGAAAATTAAAAAAGGTAAAATAAGAGGTCAATTATCAGAAGGGATGTTATGCGCTGAAGACGAATTAGGTCTTGGTTCTGGTCATGATGGTATTTTACTATTGCCAAAAGAAACTAAGGTTGGAACACCTGCAGCTGAATATTACAATATAGAAAGTGATACAGTATTTGATATAGGCCTTACACCTAACAGATCAGATGCAACTTCTCATCTAGGTGTAGCAAAAGATCTCTGTGCATACTTAAAGATAAATAATAACTATACGAAGGATGCTAAGGAGCCAGATATATCTGCTTTTTCTGTGGCATATAGTAGCTTCCCAATTGAAGTGGAAGTTGTTGACAAGGAGGCTTGCCCAAGATATTCTGGTGTGACACTTACAGGAGTTATAGTTGGAGATAGCCCAGATTGGATGCAAAACTATCTTAAAGCTATAGGAGTAAGACCGATTAGTAATATTGTAGATATCACGAATTTTGTTCTTCATGAATTTGGTCAGCCTTTGCATGCATTTGATGCTGATAAAATAACAGGTAAAAAGATAATCGTTCAGAAAGCAAAAACTGGCGATAAGTTTATGAGTCTTGATGAAAATGAGCGTACCCTGAATGAAGGAGACCTCATGATCTGTGATGGAGAAGGGAAAGGCATGTGTATCGCTGGTGTATTTGGAGGATTAAGTAGTGGTGTAACAAACACAACGACTAATATCTTTTTGGAATCCGCTCACTTCGAGGCAGGAGACATCAGAAGAACAAGCACTCGGCATCTCCTAAGAACTGATGCAGCAAAAGTCTATGAAAAAGGAAGTGATCCAAACATCACTGTGACAGCACTGAAACGAGCTGCTCTTCTTATGGTAGAATATGCAGATGCTACTATATCAAGTGAAATCGTAGATATTTACGCTACAGAAATAAAGCCGAGAGAAATCACACTTAGTTACGAGAAAGTAAATCGACTCATAGGCACGACGATAACTCCTGAAGAAATCCATAATATCCTTAGAGCAATGGATATGGAGATCACTCCATTAAATGATGGGCAGATTAGAGTATATGTACCAACTAATAAAGCTGATGTCCTTCGTGATGTTGATTTAATTGAGGAAATATTAAGAATCTATGGATTTAATAAAATTCCGATTCCGACCAAGGTGAGTAGCACACTTTCATTCACTGAATTCCCAAGTAAAAGAAAAATCAAAGAAACCATTGCTGACTATTTATCTGCACAAGGGCTAAACGAGATGATGGGTCTTTCTCTTATAGAGTCAAAGAACTATAGAGATATACTTCCTATCGAGGACGCGGAATTAGTATACATTAACAATACATCTAATATCCATCTTGACATCATGAGACCTGAGATGATGGTGAGCGGATTGTTGTCTGTACTTCATAATCATAACAGACGCCAACAAGATGTAAGATTATATGAATACGGCAAAACCTACCGCAAAACAGACGAAGACTTCAATGAGACTGAATACTTAACAATATTCCTATCAGGTAAAAGAAGATCAGAGAGTTGGAGACATGAATTCAAATCACAAGTTGACTTCTTCGATCTTAAAAAAACTGTCAACTCTGCATTTAAGAGATTAGGTATTTCTAGTTATCAAATTTCCGAAACTGAAGATGATAGATTCGTATACGGTCTTAAATATCATAGAGGTCCTTCATCGCTGGTAGAGTTTGGTGAGGTAAATGGTGAGATCTTATCAAAACTAGGTATCAAGTCAAAAGTATTCTATGCCGAAATTCCAATAAAAGCATTGGTGAAAGCTGGTAAGGGAGTAAAAAATACAGTACAGGTCATTAGCAAATACCCATCGATGAGAAGAGATCTTGCATTGGTCGTTGATAAAAGTGTGAAGTTTGAAGAAATTCAAAAAATCGCCACTAAAGTTGATAAGAAGTTACTTCAAGACATCAACCTATTCGATGTATATACAAATGAGGAGCACCTCGGTAAAGACAAAAAGTCTTATGCTGTCAGTTACCTATTCGAAGATGTGACAAAGACACTTAATGATAAGGATGTGGATAAAGTGATGAAGAAGATGATTGGAAGTTACGAACATCAATTAGGAGCGGAGATAAGAAAATAGCAAATGAAAATATTCTGCATAGGTCGAAATTACGCTGACCACGCTAAAGAACTTAACAATCCTATACCAGAGAGCCCGCTTGTATTTATGAAGCCCCCCACGGCATTGTTGATTAAGAATAGGCATTTTTTCTACCCAGAATTGTCAAATGATATCCACTATGAAGGCGAAGTAGTGTTGAAGATTGGAAAAAACGGGAGGCATATACAACCAGAATTTGCCTTGTCATATATAGAAGGTGTCGGATTTGGGATAGATTTTACGGCTAGAGATTTACAACAAAAGTGTAAAGAAAAAGGACATCCATGGGAAATTGCAAAGGGTTTTGACCATTCTGCACCAATCTCAGAGTTCGTACCGTTTGAAGGATTGGATCCTCAAAACATAAATGTAGTTACAAAACTGAATGGCACAGTAGTACAAGATGGAAACACAAAAGATCTATTATTTTCATTTCAAGATATCATAGTCTATCTATCAAAGTATTTCACGCTCCAGATGGGCGACTATATATTTACTGGTACTCCTGCGGGTGTCGGGCCAATCAAAATTGGTGATAGGATAGAAGGCTTTATTAATAGTGAAAAGATGTTGAAGTGTGATGTAATGTAAATTATATAGATTTCAATACTCCAGATTTAATATACGTTATACATAAAATAAAGAAGAGCCTTCCAACTTTTTGGAGGCTCTTCTTTGAATGCAATAGTCAATCCCAATGAGTATTTACAAGTTATATATCTTTGAAAGAGTGGTAAAAGCACTCTTTTCTTTACTGTTTAAAACAATTCGTAGGAGAGGCATCTCATTTATTCGACCTTTTGAGCAAATCGGTTCTAAGAACTAAAAAATTCAACCCCTCTACCTACTTATTGCAATCCGTATCATATGATCATTCTACCAGCAATGGTCATACTAAATTTGAAAAACTAAATAAATTTCCTCCACATGCATGTAAGGAAATTCTATTCCGCTTCTTCCTAATTGTTCGTTATTAATCTGTATCAATAATTATAACACAAATATGCAGTCATTCTGCTTACCCGCTATAGTTGTTATCACCCATTTTGCACTTTAAGGGTATTCCCCTATTATATTAGGAGAAATCACTATACCTTAGCCTTTGTATTCAATGAGTATTATATATGTAGATTCATTGATATTATCAGTCCCCTTGATATATTATAAAATTCTGTGTGTCAGCACAGAACATTATTACGTTATTAGAATTAGTATTTAGAAGAGGTCTTCCGAAGAATAACCAATTCATAAAAAAGAGAAATATGATTAATGTATTGTTAGCGGATGATCACACAATGTTTGTAGATGGAATTGACTCTATTCTCAAAGCCGAGTCAGATATCAATGTAGTAGGTAAAGTATATAATGGACCAGAAGTTGTCGAATTTGTAAAAAACAATGAGGTAGATCTTATACTGCTTGATGTCAATCTGCCTGGCATGAATGGTATAGAGGTCTGTAAAAAACTCAAAGAATTTGATAACAAAACAAAAATATTGGCTATTTCAATGTTCAACGAAGAAAGTTTCGTCACAGAAATTCTAAATAATGGTGCAGAAGGTTACATTCTAAAAAATACAGGCCGAGAAGAACTACTCAAAGCTCTTCGTACTGTAGTAGGTGGTAAATCATACTTCAGCGATGATGTAACACAAACAATCATGAAAGGCCTCATGAAACAGCGTCGTGCCTCAAAACAAAGAGAAGGCTTTTTCCCTAAAATATCAAGAAGAGAAAAGGAAGTCCTCAAATTGATCGTCCAAGAACACACTACCCAAGAAATAGCCAACAAACTATTCATAAGTCTAAAGACGGTAGAGTCTCATCGTAGTAGTCTTCTCAATAAAATGAATGCTAGAAATAGCGCAGGTTTAGTAAGAATAGCCCTAGAGAACAACTTGCTTGATTAATAGGGCGGCTTGCAAAGCAAACGCACTAATAGGGCAGCTTCATTAATCAGCTTCATTGATCGGCTTCATTGATCGGCTTCCGAAAGAAACGAGCAACAAGAAACGAGCAACCATTGGCTGGCTTGCAAAACAAACAGACTAACGACAGCCTACACTGAAAACCCACTAACAAAGCACCTTACAAAGCAAACCGCACTAACAGGGTGGCCTGCACTGCAAACCCACTAATTGGCCAGCGCATAAGTAGGCTTACTATCATACATTTCAAATTCTCATAAACAACTTCATCTTTTCCACCCTAATTATCAGGTAAATCAATCTTAATTAGATGCATTCCATCAAGGATTTAGAAATTCTTCACCCTACTCCCATCCGATATTACTAATTCGTCTGTATATTGTAGATTATTATTTAACTAAAACTAACTAACATGCCTACTAACATTTACATGATCTTTGTGGCCGCTCTTATTCCATTTTTATTGGGTGCCTTATGGTACGGACCACTATTTGGCAAGCCTTGGATGAAGGTCAATGGATTCACTGAAGAATATTTGAAGAAAGGAAATATGGCAGTCATATTTGGTGTGTCGTACTTATTCTGTGTTATGTTTTCAATGATGATGACATCATATGCAATACACCAGACGAGTATAGCCGGACTTATGATGCCAGAAATGCAAGTAGCTGGAAGTGCCGTCCAAAATGACTTGATCGACTTCATGAATAAATATGGAGATAGACATCGCACATTCAGCCATGGCGCCGTACATGGTTTAATCTTCGCTATATTCATAGCACTACCTATGATAGGAGTAAATGCCTTATTCGAAAGAAGAGGGTGGAAATACACTTTGATTCATTGGGGATATTGGGCTATATCTACTATTCTTATTTGTGGGTTGCTTTGTGCTACATTGAAGTTTCCTGCTATAGGGTAAATAAAAATTAATTTAGAAATAATGGGGTGATTTCAATCTGGGATCACCCCTTTTTTGTTATTTATTGCAATTGTATTTTGATTAAAAATTCGTAAGGCTATCAAGGATTCATTCCATATTGTCAATTCAAAAATTATTGTTTTAGTATACAAAAAACATCATCTTGTCGAATTGGTTAAAAATAACAGTATGAGCACACATAAAATAACTACTTTCATTGCAACTTAACTAATATATTAATGAATAAAATAAACTCAGCTTTTTATTTTTACATATTTCTATTCTCAATTATTTCTAGTTCTCTTTTCAGTCAGGGAACCCGCTTATTAAGACAGCCAGCATTAAGCGATAATCATATTGCTTTTGCATATGCCTCTGATATCTGGGTAGCGGATAGAGATGGACAAAACGTTAATAGAATAACAAGTACTCAAGCAGTAGAAGGCTTACCACACATTTCTCCTGATGGAAAAACAATAGCGTTTACATCAAATAGGTCAGGAAATAGTTCAGTATACATCGTCCCAATAGAAGGAGGAACACCAACACAATTAACTTGGCTGCCTGGAGGAGCGAGTGTGAGAGATTGGTCTCCAGATGGATTGTCAATCCTATTTGCATCAGCGAGAGGAACTGCACCATCTAGACACAATTATCTCTGGTCAGTATCAAAAGATGGCGGACCTGCTATGAGGGTTTCTTCTCAATGGGGTTTCGATGCTGAGTATTCACCTGATGGGAAAAAACTAATCGTTGATCGGGTATCCAGATGGGACAGCGAATGGAGACTTTATCGTGGTGGACAGAACACACCATTGATCGTATTGGATTTGAATGATAATTCTGAAATTCTGATTCCAAACGAACAGACCAGTGATATCCAACCAGTATGGCACAATAATGAAATCTATTTCATTTCGGATAGGAACGGTACCGCCAATATTTGGCAATTTGTTCCAGCAACTAAAGCTCTTACTCAAGTAACTGAATTTACCGGATCGGATGTGAAGGCTTTAGCAGCTCACGATGGCACACTTATATATGAAAGAGATGGTTATTTGCATCTATATGATATTAGTACAAAGAGTCATTCTCAAATAGAAATTAATATTATCGGAGATTTCCCATGGGCAGAAAATAAATGGGAAGATGTGAGTAGAAATGCACAATCAGTTTCTTTATCCGCTACAGGTAAGAGATTGGTTATGGAAGCAAGAGGTGAGATTTTTACTGTGCCTGCAAAGGATGGAGCTCCAAGAAACTTAACAAAATCTTCTGGTGCAGCAGATCGCAGGCCTATCTGGTCTCCAAAAGGTGACCAGATAGCCTATTTTTCTGATACAGGTGGAAAGGGTTACAGTCTTATGCTCCAAGACCAATCAGGAATGAAGGACCCAATAAGTATAGATATTGGCAAATCGAAATTGGGTTGGGAACCAACTTGGAGTCCTGATGGAAAAAGAATAGCTTTCGTTGATGATGATACTTGGATTCAAATTGTAAACCTTAAAGATCAATCAATCAAAGCAATTGGTCATGCAGGCAATAACCTAGACAGAGGCAATATGAATCTTGCATGGTCTCCTGATTCAAAGTGGCTAGCATACAATACCTCTGGCACTAATAATCTGAGAAAAATCATGGTATGGAAAGTCGGTTCTGATTCTCCCAAAAGACTTACAAATGAGTTCGCTGATGCTGTATACCCTACTTGGGATAGAGATGGTAAGCATCTATATTTTGCTGCAAGTACAGATGTTGCTCTAGGATCTGGATGGGCAAATACAAGTAGCATGCAAGCAGATCCTGAATATGCAGCTTACGTTATCAATCTTACCTCAGAAGAAACTTCTCCATTCGAACCAAAAAGTGATGAAGAGGAAGTAAAAGAGGAGAAAGACGATGATAAAGACAGTGATAAAGACGATGATAAAAAAGATAAGAAAGACGACAAAAAGAAGAATGATAAAGATGATAAAAAAGACAAAGATGAGGATGACAAAGATGAAATGGTTGTCAAAATAGACTTTGATAATCTCACTCGTCGTATTATGCCACTTCCGCTTGATGAAGGAAACTTTGTTCAACTCATTGCTGGTCCAAAAGGATCTGTATTTATCGCAGAAAGGAAACCAGGTAGTCGAGCACTAATTATCCATAAATTTAAATTAAAAGATGGGGAAGCAAAAGAGTTTGTCTCTGGGGCTGGATATATGTCCATGTCAAGTGATGGTAAAAAACTATTATCCAGAATAAGTGGAAAATGGAACATCATGGATGCAAGTGGAGGAAGTGGTAAAGGTGGAGAAAGTGTAAGTGTAAATCTCAAAATGAATCTCGATCGTGCTGCTGAATGGAAGCAGATATTTGAAGAGACGTGGAGATATGAGCGTGATTATTTCTATGATCCGAATATTCATGGTAGGGATTGGGATGATGTGTATGTGAGATATTCGCCATTGCTACCATACGTCAAGCATAGAGCGGACTTGAATTATATCCTAGATCAAATTAATGGAGAATTATCAGTTGGGCATAGTTTTGTAAGTGGTGGAGACTATCCAGATGTAGAGGATTCCGATATGGGATTATTAGGTGTGGACTTGATTGCCGATAAAGGCAGGTGGAAAATCAAAAGAATCTTTACTACTGAAGCATGGAATCCAGGATTATCTGGGCCATTGGATCGACCTGGGACAAAAATAAAGAATGGATATTATCTCGTAGGTGTAAATGGAGTAGAGCTTAAATCTACTGATAATCCATATAAACACTTCGATGGTACAGCAGGGGAACAAACTATTATTCATATCAATGATAAGCCATCATTTGCTGATGCATGGCAAGAGACTGTAGAGCCAATAGGATCAGATAATGGCCTGAGGCAACGAGCTTGGGTGGAAGATAACAGAAGGCTGGTTGATTCTCTTTCTGGGGGTAAGCTCGCTTATATCTGGGTACCCAATACAAGCGGCAGAGGAATCGTTTCGTTTAATAGATATTTCTTTGCACAGCAAGATAAGTTAGGTGCAGTTATTGACGAAAGATTCAATGGCGGTGGACTTCTAGATGATTATATGGTTGATAATATGACTCGAAAAATAAGAGCAGCAATCACCAATGAAGTTCCAAATGGTGCACCGATGAAACTACCCGCTGGAATTCTAGGACCAAAGGTGTTGTTGATTAATGAAATGGCTGGATCAGGGGGGGATTTCTTCCCTTGGGTATTTCGCCAGCAGAAAGCTGGACAATTGATTGGAAGGACTACTTGGGGAGGATTAGTAAAATCTTCAACACATTATAGAATGATTGATGGTGGTAGAGTGACATGCCCAGATAATGCCATTTTCGACCCTGTCAGTAATGAATGGGTTGGAGAAAATAAAGGAATAGCACCAGATATATTTGTGAGACAAGATGCAAAATCTCTTTCTCAAGGAAGAGATCCACAGCTTGAAAGAGCGGTGAAGGAATTGATGGATTTATTACCAAAACAGGGCGTGCAAAAAATAAAACCACCAAAGTTTTTAACTCCTGCAAAGGGTTAACATTAAATCAATCACAAGTCAATTTTCTGTTCAAGATCAATAGCTATAATATTATTGACCTTGAACAGGATTACTTTATTTCCAGATGTTTCTGGTGATGAGATATAAGTGTATTGTAATTTCAATTTCATCGTGTTTTTAAATCATTTCGCCGATATACAGCACAAAATTCGTTATTTGGGTCTATATTGAATTCGAATCAATCAATCTAAAAATATGAACCCACTATTAGGAATTTTTGCAGTACCCTTGTTACTTATCATTATATCTTCTTTTTTTATAGTCAAACAACAGACTATAGCTATCCTTGAAAGGTTTGGTAAATTTCATTCTCTAAAGACACCAGGTCTTCACTTTAAAATCCCAGTTCTCGATAAGGTAGCTGGTAAAATCAACCTCAAAATTCAACAATTAGACGTAATGGTAGAAACCAAAACGTTTGACGATGTATTCGTAAAACTGAAAGTATCTGTGCAATTCAAAATATTGAAGGATGCAGTTTATGATGCATTTTATAAACTAGAAAATCCACATGATCAGATTACTTCGTATGTATTTGATACGATCAGAGCCGAAGTACCGAAAATGAAATTGGATGATGTCTTCGTCAAGAAAGACGATGTCGCCAATGCCGTACGTAGAGAGCTAGGAGAAGCGATGAACGAGTATGGATACGGAATAGTAAAAGCACTCGTTACTGACATCGATCCTGATGTAGAGGTAAAAGTTGCCATGAATCGTATAAATACTTCAGAAAGACTAAAAATCGCTGCAGAATACGAAGGTGAAGCAGAAAGAATCAGAATCGTAGCGAAAGCAAAGGCCGAAGCAGAAAGTAAAAGATTACAAGGTCAAGGTATTGCTGATCAAAGAAGAGAGATCGCCAAGGGTCTTGAGGATTCTGTAGAGATTTTGAACAAAGTAGGTATCAACTCACAGGAAGCATCTGCACTTATAGTAATCACGCAACACTATGACACATTGCAGGCCGTTGGTGAATCAACTAACAGTAATTTAATCTTATTACCGAATAATCCATCAGCTGCATCTAATATGTTGACTGATATGACGGCATCATTCATAGCTTCTCAGCAAATGGGAGAGCAAATGACTCTTGATAAAGACAATCAAAAACGAAAGGATGCCATTGAGTTGAAAGAACTCGAAGAAAAGAGAAGACGATAATCTTCTCTGACGCTTAGCTAAAATAACGAATGCATCAGATTGATTTCTGTTGCATTTTTTTTGTTAGTCTCTTAGTGGCAAACTTTAGAGAATCTTTATCGTCTTTTAAAGGCTCGTTTGGATCACAAGATCGTTTTCACTATTATTGAACTCTAATTTTATTATTATGGAAAATAAACCGTGGCTAAGCCAATACCCCGCTGGAATACCTGCCAATATAAATGTCGATCAGTATGAAAACATGGTCGATTTTCTGACAGAATCTATGCAAAAATTTGCAGCCCTTCCTGCATATGAATGCATGGGTAAAACAATAACATATAAAGAAGTAGATCAACTGTCTACCCAGTTTGGCGCGTATTTGCATAGTCGTGGATTACAACCCAAGGATAAGATTGCTTTGATGATGCCGAACTTGCTTCAGTTTCCTGTTATACTGTTTGGATGTTTGAAAGCAGGATTGACTATAGTAAATACCAATCCTTTATATACTCCACGTGAAATGAAACATCAATTCACAGATAGTGATGTAAAAGCAATAGTGATAGCTGATAATTTTGCGGCGAATCTAGAAAAAGTATTGCCTGAAACACAAATCGATACTATTATTCTTACCTCTATTGGAGAGATGTTGGGATCCATCAAAGGAAGCATTGTAGACTTCATGGTGAAGAAGGTAAAAAGAATGGTTCCAAAATATAACCTTCCAAATACTGTCACATTTACAGAAGCAATAAAGACTGGTAAGAAGTTCCAAATTAAGAAATTTGAAAATTGTGCCGATGATGTAATCGTTCATCAATATACGGGCGGAACAACTGGAGTGGCAAAAGGAGCTATGCTAACAAACAGAAACCTAATAGCCAATATGTTACAAATAAAAGCATGGTTGGGGAATGAACTTGTTGAAGGAAAAGAGATCGTCTTAACTCCACTTCCACTTTATCACATATTTGCATTTACTGTCAACTGCATGGTTATGGTGAGTTACGGTGCGAAAAATGTATTGGTGACAAACCCAAGAGACATGCCGAAATTCATAGAAGAGTTCAAAAAAAATAAGATTACAATTCTTACAGCGGTGAATACGTTATTCAATGCATTAACTAATAATACGGAGTTCCAAAAATTAGATTTCTCTTCACTCAAAATCACTGTAGGTGGAGGAATGGCAGTACAAACTTCAGTCGCCCAGAAATGGAAAGCAATAACAGGTGTTACACTCTCAGAAGGATATGGACTGACCGAATCTTCTCCAGTAGCAACTGTAAACCCAATAGATGGGACAGCACGCTTGGGTAGTATAGGCCTTCCTGTTCCCTCAACAAACATCAGAATAGTAGATGATGGAAGAAACCCTCTCCCGCCTGGTGAAATTGGTGAACTTCAAATACAAGGGCCACAAGTAATGAAAGGCTACTATAATAAATTCCAAGAAACGGAAGATGCTATCGTTGACGGATGGCTCAATACTGGTGATATTGCTCTCATGGAAGAAGATGGCTATTTCAGAATTGTAGATCGTAAAAAAGATATGATTCTAGTTTCTGGATTCAATGTATATCCTAATGAGATCGAAGACGTAATATGTACACATCCAAAAGTGTTAGAATGTGCTGTAGTAGGAATGCCTAATGAAAAATCTGGTGAAGTAGTCAGAGCCTGTATCGTAAAGAGTGATAAATCTCTAACAGAAAAAGAAATTAAAGCTTTTTGTAGAGAAAACATGACTGGATACAAAGTACCGAGATTTATAGAATTCCATGATGAACTACCAAAGTCAAATGTGGGAAAAATATTGAGAAGGAAGTTGAAAGAATAGATTATTAGAACTTAACTATTGAAATGATTTTCTAATAGTCAACTAATCTCTCACCAATATCTAATATTGCAATATCATTTCTCTCTTTCGACAAATCGATAAGTACTTTCTTTGGGTTAAAAATAGGTTCGTCACTCAAATCGAAAGTACCATAATGCATAGGTATCATTGTTTTTGCTTTGAGTTGTTCTTTTGCTTCCAAAGCACCAGCAGGACTTGTGTGACTAAGATTCATAAACCAAATAGGTTCATACGCTCCTATCCCTAAGATAGCAATATCAATATCGTACAAATTCCCAATCTCTTCAAAGTGTACGCCCAGCCCACTATCCGCACCGAAATATATATTTTTACCATTATGGGTAATCATGAAACTACCCCAAAGCATTCTATTTAAGTCGTGAAAAAATCTTCTATTCCAATGTTTAGCAGGTAGATATGTAATTTCAATATTATTATCAATTTTCGGAAATGATTGATACCACCCTGCTTCTACAATTTTATTCTTAATATTCCATCCTTCAAGCAAGCTACTAATTTCTAAACCTGTATAAATTACTGCATCAGGGTTTAGATTTGTGATTTTTTTCATGCTGGTTTTGTCAGCATGATCTCTATGATTATGAGAAAGTAGTATAACATCAAATCCTGTCAATTGATCAACTTCACAAGGCAACTCTGTAAATCTTTGAAGTGGCCAAATGTCATACAATATTGGATCAGTAATTATTTTCACACCTCCAATACAAAAAACAAACGTGGCATGACCAAGCCACGTTATTCCATCATTTGTACGATTTAGAAAATCTGAGTTTTTTTGAACTGTGACATTCGTCTGTTGATTTTTTCGTTGTTCGGCATACTTATTTTTTTGAATTACTTTCCAATTAAACACAGCCTTAAACCCTCTGGCTGAAAGACCATCAAGATTCATATATTGATCATCAGCATTGATTGGATTACCCATCCAACCTTCTTTCACGAACGGCAAGTTTCTATTATGTTTTATTTTCAATATTACTATTTATTGGTGATTATCTTCGTATTCGAAATTGAATATTATGATACTAAAAACTACTTGTAAATCTAAGAATGGACATGATATAATCATAAGACCTGCAGAATCAAAGGATGCAGAATCACTACTAAAACTAAAATTACAATATCTTCGAAACACAAAGACTATCCCTTTGTTCGAAGACGAATACAAAAACTCAGTTAAAGAAGAGACAGCTTTAATTGACATGCTCTTAAAAGAAAAAAATAGTTGCTTATTTGTTGCAGAGAATGAAGGTCAATTGATTGGAAATCTTGATATAAAAGGCAACCAAAGAAGAAAACTCATACATACGGGTATGTTAGGTATGGGAGTTGCAGAAAAATGGCAAGGGTTGGGTATAGGCTCCTTACTAATAAGAGAGGCAATTAAATGGATAGATGAAAATGAACTTCTTGAAATTGTTTGGCTTGAAGTCTATGATAGCAACTATCCAGCTAAGATTCTATACAGAAAAATGGGATTCCAAGAATGTGGAAGAATAAAGGAATTTTTCAAGGAAAATGGTCAATTAATTGATAATATAAGCATGGTTTATCATAGTTATCAATCTTCAAAATTGTAGACTAAATCATAAAAATTGTGTTTTGTCTTCCATTCAGACAAAAACGCATCATCTATGGTATGAAAATTGATCTTAATTAGTGATATTTGTGAAAAGTTAATGTGTAACTCATATAAAATCAATGATTTTATCATTTCTGAGTTTCATATTTACTTCTATAGTAGTCCCAAGTATTAACACCCTATATTTTTCAAAGATGTTAATCAGCCACTATGAGATACCTATTAGCTACGTTTCTATTTTCTATTCAGTTCTTTTCTGTTGCACAGTCAACTCTAACTTTAAAGAGTGACGAAATCAATGCACAAAAGGAAATAAAAGAAGAATTCCTTTTTAGTCCTTCACTTCAAAAAATAAAATTTGATCTTGCCAGCGCTCCAAGATATTCTGACAAAGAACAACAATGGATAAAAATGAAAATTCCTTTTTCTGATGGAATATACCATGAAGTAGAGGTGGCTGAAGCTTCTGTAGTCGCTGATGCAATCTATCACCGATATCCTGAAAATAGATCGTATAAAATAAGAGGGATCAATGATAAATATATATCAGGGAGGATGTCCATTACTCAAAAAGGAATATCTGCATTAATATTTTCAAAATCCAAAAGTATTTTCATTGAACCGACACAGGGTGGATATCATAAGGTATATAATTATGACGGTTCTATTTTGGAAACGTTTACTTGTGGAACAGATCATTCTAAATTTAAGCCAAGTAGCAAATCAACATCAAGAGAATCTTATGGCTCTAATGAGAGAAAATATATAATTGCAATTGCCTCAACTGGCGAATTTTCTGCTAAACATGGAAATAATTTGGCCACTATTAATGGTATAATTACCGACTATTTGACACTTCTTAACACATTGTATGAGAGAGATTTAGCAGTTACTTTTGAGCTTACAGCTGATAACGACGACATCATATTCTTCAATCCTGCAACTGATGGCTTTGACCCAACTAACAACTCTACAAAATTAAATACAACTCAAACAGTAATTAACAATGAGATTGGTAGTGGCAATTATGATTTCGGACATGCTTTTTATGAAATGGACCCACCAGCAAATGGATGGTGGGGAAGTGGAGTGGCTAGTCTAGGAGTTGTTTGCAGTTCAAGTTCGAAAGCAAGAGGATGGACGGGTTGTGGTGGAAGTTACCCTGCCAGTTTTTGGATGGATATCTTTGCGCATGAAGTAGCACATCAATTTGAAGCAACCCATACTTTTTATGGAACAGCTGGAAATTGTGGTGGATCTCAACGATCCGTCGGTAATGGGGTAGAACCAGGTTCAGGAAATAGTTTGATGAGTTATGAGGGAAATTGTGGAGCTGGCGGATCATGTTCAAATCAGAATATTACTCCACAAGCTAATTTCCAATATTTTCATAGCCACTCTATTGATCAAATTCAAAGTTTTGTATCAGGTTCTGGAAGCTGTTATACATCTACTTCTTCTGGAAATTCTCCACCAGTAATAACTATGCCATCAAGTAAAACCATACCAACTGAAACACCATTTTCTTTATCAGCAACGGTGACTGATCCAGATGGAGATCCCTTGTTAAGTTCTTGGGAAGAAGTAGATACTGATAATCTTAGCCTTTCTTGCCCAAATGGAGCACCCAATGATGCTGCTTTGAGTACTTCAGCTCCTTTATTTCGAAGTTTTGACCCTTCAGCTGATGGAGAAATGAGATATTTTCCACAATTGACGGATATATTGGATGATACCCAAACAATGGGAGAAATACTACCAGAGATAGGGCGTACCATAGACATGAGATTTATTGCCAGAGGAACTGATCCCAATGGCATCAGTGGAGTATCTTATGAAGATTTAACAATAACAGTTGATGGAAACTCAGGGCCTTTTCAAGTGACCACTGCAAGCTCACCTATAGGATATTTAGCAGGTGAATCTGTAGATATTGAATGGTTGGTTGGGAATACAGATATGGCACCTATTTCTTGTAGCCATGTCAATATTTTATTTTCGAGTGATGGGGGAAATTCTTTTTCAACAACGTTAGCTTCAAACGTAACTAACGATGGATTGCATACGGTTACAATGCCGGCAAATGCAGTTACAGAAGGTAGAGTAAAAATCGAATCGGTTGGTAATATTTTCTTTTCTATAACCAAAGCTGATATTACCATTATTTCTGATTGCGAACCTAATTCATCAACTATTATTAATGATGATCCTGTTACTGCCAACGTAGGAGATCCTTCTTTAGATTTGGAATTGCTTGTAGGCGAGGAATTATCATCGGTTTCTGGGAATATTGAGGTGGCAGACCCTAATACAAACTTAATTGCAAAAAATAATACTACTGGAAGTTGTATCGCTTTTGGCAATATGCCAGGTTATGACACTTATGTTTTGACAGCAACGACTACTGATGTTTATAATTTTAATTCTTCAGGTCCATTTTCAGAAGTTGTTAATATTTACGAAAATCAATTCCTGTCTCTTATACACATCTGACGCTGCCGACGAAGAGGATAGTGGAGATC
>CAJXUU010000003.1 GCA_913061325.1 uncultured Saprospirales bacterium
GAAAAAAAAGAAGGACAAAAAGAAAAAAGAAGTCTTTGATCCAACTTTTGATAAAGAAAAAGCAAAACTAAAAATGTTTGACCCCAGAGGAGTACAAACATTGTTTAGAACACTTTCTCGAAATCATTATAATCTGCTAAAAATGGTAGATAATAAAGCAAGTATAGTTCTAACCATCAATTCCATTGTGATTTCATTAATTATGGGAGCAATGTATGTTGCTCTAGAATCGGATAGAGCTATCATAGAGGTTAGCTCTAAAATACTGCTCAGGTTTAGTATGTTGTCAATGATTTTTGCATTAATCAGTATGTTACCACATCGATATCTTGGTAAAAAATTTAATGAAAGTGGGTATAAAGGGAGCCTTTACGCTGCAAATTTTGCAAAACAAACACTACCTGAATTTCAAGCCGAAATTCAAAGAATTATGACTAATGGAGAAACCGTTTATGATGAAATGGTAAAAGATTTGTATTTCTTAGGGAAGACTATTGATAGGAAACAAAAATTGTTAATGATATCTGTTTTCATTTTCTTAATTGGATTAGTCTCCACCATGATATATTCTTTGGCAAATGGATTGTAAATGTTTGAAAAAATGATGATTATCGTTTCTCTGGTATATTTATATGACAAGCATAATTCTATTGAATGAAGATGGAGCTCACGAAGGAGAAACCAAAGGAGAGTTTATCTAAAGTCTAAGGTCTTTCTCTCTAAAGAAAAACCACCTTAAAATCATGGTAGTTGTTTAAATTGGAAACTATAGAGCGTCTTTGTATCTTATAGTGAAGGAGATAATCTCTTTATGAATACTCATGAGAAAATGAGTATCCTAATATTCTATTAACTTTGAATCTCTGCGGGTTGACCGCTTGGACGCTTACGTAAAAAAAAATCATGAAATTAAACTTACTTTCTTGCGACGCTGCAAAACCAGATAGAAGAGCAATCTCTCGTTGTATAGCTGAGATCGCAGTTGATGTAGACGACTATACGGCCAGCGAACTCACAGGTATAATACTAGATGGAGATCCAGTAGATATTGAGTTGGCAGATAAAAACACAAGTTCTGCATTTAGAGCACTTCGGAAACTAGGTATTGACTACGAGATTGTTGAGTGATTTAGCTCTTGCACGAATGAAAATAGGAATAATCGGAATCGGAGCTATTGGAAGTGTGCTTTCGTTATCACTTCAGGAGTCTAATGAATTATTCTATTTCAATAGATCTAAAAGAGAAAAGTTATCAGTTGAAAATAGCGGGGTTATTGAAAATAGGGAAATCGTTTTATCTGATTTTAACATAAGAGAAAAGCTTGATTGGCTTATAATCTGCATAAAGGAATATCATATAGAAGGTGCAATCCAGTCAATTATCAAATTAATACATCCCGAAATTAAGATAGCAGTTATACGAAATGGCCTTGACCTAAAAAGACCATATATTGATTATCTAGATGAAGAAAACATACTAGAATGCATCATTGACTGCCCAACTCAAATTAACCCCAACGGTGGATATATACAATATAATGTACCTCGAATCCTTACATCTGTAAATAAGAACTTCAAGGAGTTTAAGGCTCTATTTCAAAAAAGTAGGATTGAGATTAATGAAACTAGAGATTTCCATACGGAGAAATGGAAGAAGATTATTGAAAGTAGCTCATTGGGTGGATTACTTTCAGTTATGAATGATACTTGTAAGGTGTTTCAGGATGTAAAAACGATAGAGTTATATAAAAAGGTTGTTGAAGAAGGAATAAATGTTGCAATTGCCGACGGTGCTGATATTCAACATGATTTTAAAGACACGCTGATGAATAAATTACTTACATACCCAAGTACAAAAGGCAGCTCTATGTTAACAGATAGAATCAACGGAAGACCGATAGAGTGGAATGCAAAAAATGGAATTATATCAAGAATCGGAAAACAGAAGGGTATGAAGACTGATCTAAATGATCTTTTATGTCTTTTGTTGAGAAGGATAAATGTCTAGTTACATTGTTTTTTGACATAGCGATTTGCCAATTCAAAATGGCAGAACAAGTCCAACACATCAACCAAGTGGCTTGCGAAGTCAAGTGGCTTGCGAAGCAAACACGTCGGCTAGTATAGAGAATTGCAAATTCTCGGGCTAGCAAACATGTTGGTCAGTATAGCAAAATTCAATTTTTCGGGCTGACCAAGTGGTTTACGAAGTAAACACGTAGATCATTGTAGTGAATTGAAAATTCACGGGATGATGAACCAAATCCACAAATCCACAATTCAACAATTCAAGCATTCAAGCATTCAAACATTCAACACATAAACTATCTCACAACAAATACTTTCCTATTAATTCGTGTACCGTTTTCAAAGGTTATTTGCAGCGCATAAACCCCATTCTCCACTTGAGAAACATCCAAAACAGAATCTCCCTTATCATATTCTCGAATCAACTTACCTTCAAAGGAAACCAATCGTAAAGACTCCATTTTAGAATTCACACCCGTTAAATCTAGATATAGCAATTCTGTAGCTGGGTTTGGGAATATCCTCACGCTCTCATAAATTTCTTCGTGCAAGCTTGAAAGTATAAACTCAGCTGTAGATTCGCAACCGTTACTATCAATAACTGATATGTACAGAACATTGTCAGAGTTAATTGTTGTAATGTTGTAAGGTTCTAGGCCGCCTGTAACGATTAACTGATTATTTACAAGCTCTATAACTATAGGAGCTGGCGCTACCACTTCAAAGTCAAAAGTTTCAAAACAACCTAAGCTATCAGTAACGACAACATTATATATTCCCGACGAAAGAGAATCACCATCGAAAGAATAAGTATAATCATCCTCAGAGCCACTAATTGGTGCAAAGACAGCTGAACCATAATCACCATGACATAACGGTTGAGTCACTTCAATGGAAATATCTATAAGCTCACTTTCCATGATTAAAATTTCACCTTCAATTATACATTCAGAAGAATCAGTTGCGATTAGATTTAGCATTCCACCTTCGGAAATTATTACTTCATCAGAAACACTGATTGCTATCCCATTAAAAACCCAAGCATAAGTTTCATAATTCTCTTCGGTATATAATGTAGTCGTGGTACCAGAGCAGAAACTTGCGCTTCCTACAATGTTGGTTGTAGTTTCAAATATTTCAATCATCATGCTTGACTCGTTAGCACATTGGTCTAATTCTGGGACAAATGAATACTCAAACTGGCCAGTATCGGATGCATCTATTTCTGTTGGAAACCAAGATCCGTCAATAGCATTATCAGAAGACGATGGTAAGATGTTTACTTCATTACTTTTGCAATATTGTGTTGGTATTGTAAATTCTGGGGTGAGAAATTCTTCCACATCGAAACAATCACTTCCATAATATAAAATAATAATGTCGCTCAAGGCTTGCTCTATCTTGCTTGCTTTGGTTTCATCATATGTTTCCGCGGTCAACTGATACCAACCCGCACCAAAATCAAACTGAGTGCCTGAGTAGTCTAAAAAATTAGGATTTAGTTCATTCCCAAATTCCACGAACTCATCGTAATTTGATGGAATCAAATCTCTGTACTGATGCAGTTTAGATTTTATTGACATTGGTAATGCGAGGTTGTTAGCCTCCATTAGTTGGGCTAACGCTTCCTGATTATTGGGATGTATTCCCCAAAAATGAAATAAAGGTCTTAGGTCCACACCAGCTGCTTGCGACATTCGGAAAATCCGATCATCTTGTTCTTGGTTATTTACAGGAAAAGGAGAACCCATGTCTGCGGCATCACTTTCGGATTTCCAAAATTTTTCCAATGCTTCCCATCCGTATAACTCCACAATGTCTACATAATGGGCATAACCTCGATGCTGGTATCGCACTTCATTCTTAGTGCAACCGCAAGTATTTCTTGGATCTCCCTCATGAAAGGTGTCTGCAACTAACCGAGTCCTGGTTGTGTTGTCTTTTGTTGAAGTATAATTGTAAGAAGGTCCAAATGATTTTTGAAACGCTTCATCTAATGAATAATCGAAACACTTATTGAGTACAGGTACATATAGAAAATTTACAAGTGCTTCTGTTTCACCAACAAATTTTGAAATTGCTACCTCATGTCCAAGCTCATGAAAATGAATATCTTGATCATATTGAGGACCTCTCAAAATATTATGATTTGGTAATCCATTTGTGGCGCTATTGGGGTTGTATGGCGTATTTGACATTGGGTATCCAGGATGGTATGCAGAACCTCTAATGACCACATCAAATTGTAAGTAGTTCTTATGTCTATCAGTAATTCTTGGTCTACCTAATAAATCCGAAACCGCATCCATCGATTTATCCCAATTCTCTAATAAAGTTTTAGGGTCCTCAAATTCGTAAATCCAACTAGTAGGCACCTGCATCATAAATTTATCGGTCTCAAAATCCGTCCAAGGCGCAGCATGTTTACGTTCCACTTCCAGCCAATCAGACATAGAAGTTTCATGAAAGGTTTTTTTAGAATAAAATGGAGACCTCACTACATTTTTAAGCGAAATATCTAAAATGCCCTCATCTACGCCTAATGGAATCTCCAAGTAAACTCCACCACCTAAAGGATGTGCAATCTTTGTTACTACTTCATTGACATCATAAGTAATAGAAACTCGATCAAGTCGACTGTACTTATTTTTATTATCCAAATTCCAAAAGTGAGCTCCTACCCTAATCTTGATTCCTTTTCCTATTAATGCAACTGGGAGCGTAATTTCTGCGATACTTCCAGGAGCTAGATAACACCCTGTTGGTCGTATAACATTAGGATTACCTATCGTAGCCCATGGTTGAGATCCAGTGGCGAGTAAATAGGAACACTTAACGGTTGCATTTTCAATAACTTCAGAATTATCAGGAACATCTACAAATCCCGGAAAATAATGAGACGTCTGGAAATATTTTCCTTCTAGTAAGCTTTGATCATCCATCAACCAGGCTTGGCTATAGGTGTGATCAATAAGACCTTGATGAATCAATATTATATTTCTGTGCAAGTTTAATCCGTCAGAAGCATATGCCCTATTGAATCCATTTTGAGTATTTGCAGAAGTAAATAAAGCTCCATATATCTCCTCAAATAAGTCCAAAAGTTCAAAAGATTTTGATATCGATTCCATATCAGTAGATAATACAGCCATATGTTGGACTAGTATATCATGATTCTCATTAAAATCAGAATCACTCAAAACGATCTCACCGTTAATATGTTTACTCAAACTTGTGATGACTTCGATATACTCTTTTGAAGAAATCTCTGTACTAAGAGCCGGAACTTCTATGGGCATTAAAATATCAATTGAAGAAGCAATATTTATAAATGAGCTCAACATTAATAGAAGGCAAACAGTTTTTTGGATTGTGTTAGACATATCAGAGATTTTATTGGAATCTAAATTAGTTTGGGCAAAGTACAAATTATTAGTTTATTCATTGATTGAAAAAGTTGGAAATATTTATTGTGAATTGTATTTCTAACTAAAATCACTTCAAAGATTATTACTGGCTGATTAAGTGCTGATATGTGTAGTCTAATCATAAGAAGCACTATTAATTTTTGTAATCGATCGTCCGATCAAGTGATTGTCACTATTACAAGTAATATCAA
Organism: uncultured Saprospirales bacterium; assembly: GCA_913061325.1. Lineage (GTDB taxonomy): Bacteria > Bacteroidota > Bacteroidia > Chitinophagales > Saprospiraceae > CAJXUU01. The sequence continues at coordinate 5,648 of CAJXUU010000003.1, forward strand.
TAAACAATAATAGAAAATGCCTATTGATTTAGTTGGTTATTAAGTTGTTTAAAGTTCATAGCTTAGTTAGGTGTCTCACTTTTTGTATTATTTTGAATAATAATATATTTTATAAATAGTTTGCATTTAATTTTGTATCTAGGTACTGAACAGATGTCTATGAAATAAATTACTACACTTATTACAGTCATTCTCTTATACTCTAACATTATGGCAAAGAATAAACATCCAATGAAGATCGCAATGGTCAGTGTAATGGTCGAAGATCCAGTAAAAGCATTTCAATATTATACTAAAGTATTAGGTTTCGAAGAAGTGATGTATGATCCAGCAAATTATCTTGCAATCGTAAAGTCTCCTCTAGTTCCAGATGGCGGTGTGATATTACTCGAACCTACAGAACCTGGTGGAATTCCAATCGCCAAAGATTTCAAAAATAAGATTTATGAAATGGGTTTACCTGTCATTTCTTTTAGTGCAGAAGATCTAGCTGAAACGGTCAAAGAATTAAAAGCAAAAGGGGTTAAATTCAAAAAAGATCTTACCAAAACAGATTGGGGATATGAAGCAGTTTTTGATGACGATAATGGCAATTTCATTCAGTTGATAAAATACTAATTGCTATGAAAACACTAAATTTCAAAATCGAAATCAACGCTAAGGCTGAAGAAGTGTTTCAGACAATGATCGATCCAGTCCATTTATTAGAATGGATGGCAGTATTTAGCGCTGATAGTTCTTTCGAGGGTAGATGGGAGAAAGGAGAGTCCGTCATTTTTAAATGTTTCAATGAAAAAGGAGAACTGTGTGGATTGGCATGCAAAATAGAAGATTTGATTCCTAACAAACTAATCCATATTCAACCTTATGGTATGCTAGAGAACGATATATTATATGACAGTGGAGAGAAGGTTCTAGGCTTGAATTCTACTTATGAAAAATATCTTTTTAAGCAGAAAGAAAACACAACTGAGTTAATCATCGAAGCTTCTGCGATGGATGATCACGTTCAGTTTTTTAATGAAACCTGGCCTATTGCATTGCAGAGAATTAAGTCTATTTGCGAAAATAATTAGTGTTAAAATCTGATCAAATTCTAAATCCCAGCACGCTCCACGGCATTCCAAACTCTGAATAAGTTTTTATAACACATCTTAGAAACATCTTCTTCTGAATAGCCGCGCTTGAGTAGTTCTTCGATGAGATTAGGGTAGTCAGATACATCTTTGAGTCCTGTAGGTAGACTATCACCAACACCATCATAATCAGAACCAAATCCAACATGATCTACACCAGCTAGTTTGACTATATGGTCAATGTGGTCTACTACTTTTTGTACATCACTATAGATGTTTGGATATTCAGCTTCGAACTTTTTTATAATTATTTTTCCTTCTTCACTATCTCCAGTTACATTTTTATCATCGAGCAGTTTTCTTAACACATCTCTTCTTTTGTCTCTTTCTATTGTGATATTACCATCTATAAATGTCGAGCCAAAATTTACCATGATAACACCTCCATTTCTTCCCATTTCGGTAATCATGTCATCCGCCATATTTCGCTCAAAATCTGGCACATACTTCCTAACAGAAGAGTGAGAAGCTATTACGGGTAAAGTGGTAATCTTCATTACATCCCAAAATGTACTATCAGAGACATGAGAAATATCAACCATAATACCGACTCGATTCATCTCTTTTACCACGTCTTCACCGAAAGGACTCAATCCATTCCATGTCCGAATAGTATCATAAGAAGAATCACAAATCAAATTCACTTTAGAATGTGTCAATGTGATGTAGGAGATACCCCTTTTATTAAAATAAGCCACATTTGCAAGGTCATTTTCTAAGCCTGATCCATTTTCCATACCCATTGGAAGAGCAACTTTACCAGCTGCAAATGCTTTCTCTACGTCTTGCGGTTTATGCGCAATCATGAATTTATCACTATTTTCTTTTGCGATATACTCTATCATATTGATTAAGGTATCAGCCAGTGCTTTCGAAGCACCCTCTTCCTTTTGTTTTGAAGCGGGAAGATAGATAGACATGAATGGAGCATCCAGACCACCTTTTCTAGCTCTTACAAAATCAAAATCACCTTTATCAGACTGTACAGGAATGCCGACATACTCCTTCTCTAATCTGAAGTTTTTCACTTTCAACCTGTAGGGTAGGTCAACATGTCCATCCACTATGATATACTTTTGAGCTAGCAAATTTGCTTTTTCGGATAATGGAGTAGTTCCATTTTGAACAGCTTTTTTCGTTGAGCAGCTAGTGATTATTATCAATAAAAAGAAGGAAAGAATAGTATATTTCATGGAGAAGTTTTTCTTACACAAGTAATTTTTTATATCAGCTAATGTAACTATTATCAATTGTAAATCCGAAGATTGAAATTTCAATACTTAATTGTATAACTATATCCTCCTGTATCTGTTTTTTTATCAACCTTTTTTGGAGTCGAAGTCACGGTATATACAATTTTTTCAATCTCTTTAGGAGCATTATGTACATTCTTAGGAGTATTGTGTACTATCAGTTTTGGCTCTGTTGGAGCTTGTACAACTTTCTTTTTTGGTAATCTGAAATTGATCTTTATTGATTTATTAAATTTGATCTTCAACTTTCTAGGATTCTTACCTACATAGAACTTTAGTTTTGATACGATTCGTTGTGCTTCTTCATCACAACCATAACCTAAGTGACTAAGTACCCGAGATGATACAACTTTCCCTTTATAGTCTACTTCGTATTTGAGATATACTGTTCCTTCGATTTTGTTTTCAAGTGCTGAGTCGGGATATTTTATTTCTTTAGCTATGAATTCTCTCAATGCTTTGAGTCCCCCTATGTAAGTAGGCTTTTTTATGAAATGTTTGTCATTTGCTTTTTTCTGCATTGATTGTAGCTATAGTTATCCAATAAAGGTACTAAATCAATCACAGAATTGATAACCTAAACCAAACTCCAAGCTTGGATTTACGATTACAGCAATTTCAGAATTCAAATTGAAATCATATGAAAAGATACCAGTGAAGCGTCCTAAATCCGCCCCAAGGTTTACATTGAATATTTTATTGTTTACATAACCTACCCCAAATATTACACCGTTTGACTTACTGTCTGTAATGAGTTTGAAATTACTGTTAAAAGAGATATTTCTACGATTAAGTGTTTTATGGAATCTAACTTGTGGTTGCCAAAATAGATTGTCGAAGACCTTTGTACTACCCATTGCTGATATAATCAAAGTGGTAGGAATAGGTTCAGAATTAGAACCTAAAAAGGAAATATTAGGTTGATTTAAATCTTTAATACTTACTCCGACTCTTAGATATTCATTTGAGCTTTTTATTAAGGAATAAGAAAGGCCAATTTCAATTTCTGGATAAATGAAATCATCGATAAAAGACCCTCCTGGTAAATTAGGATTGAATCCTGTAGAATCTATTTGACTTGGCCATCTTATGTCATCATTAGAGATCTTCTGTTGTGATAAAGTGAAACCTAATCCAAAAGACAGAAACTGTTTTATTTCATTTTTATTTGATATCAATCTATTTATAGGATGTAAGGATACTACCAGAATTATTATTAATTATTGATCTATTAAAATGCATTAACCTTCCTCCAATGCCAATGTAATCACCATTTTTTAGATGTATGGGTTGATCATAAGATAAGTAGCCATAGTCAGTAGTTACAAGATGGAAGGACTTAAAAGAAGTCTGCAATCTAGGTCCACAACTATTACCAGTGAAACTTGCATTATCCTGTATCTGATTTTGATTGATATTTGAAAAGTACTGATATTGTCCAAACGCAGGTATAGTACATACAATAAGTAGGATAGCTAATAGATGTTTCATAGTGATTGTTTGCTTGATCCTAATATCGCCAAAATGTAATAAACGTTGCAAATGAAAACAGAGTACTTCAATATATATATAAGCTAGTGTTTGAAACCTTCGAGATTCAACAATTCAATAACTCAATAACTCAACAATTGCCTTATTAATCTTTCAATATATTTCTCATCAATACAGGTAATAAAAATAAATCACAAATCAAAGCAGCAACTAAAGTAACAGATATCAACATGCCCACTGTCACTGAAGGCGGATGATTACTGAACAACATCACCAAGAATCCAAAAAAGAGAATAATTGTTGTAAAAGTGATTGCTTTTCCTGTCTCTTTAAAAGTGATTTTGATAGACTCCTCTACAGTATTTTTGGCAACCCTAGCTAGTTTGTATTTACTTAAAAAATGGATAGTATCATCAACTGCTATTCCAAAAACAACTGCGAAAATGATTGACACGCCAGCTTCCAATTCTATATTAAAAAAGCCTAAAAGTCCAGCGGCAAATATAACAGGTACAAAGTTAGGTACTAGAGCTACTATTAACATCTTCCAATCACGGAATAATAATGCCATCAAGAGACTTACAAGAATAAGGGCAATCAATAGGCCTTGTAGGAGATTATCTCTAATATATTCTGCATTTTTATCTATAAGTAACCCAGTGCCAGTCCTCTTAACACTGATCATACTTGTGTCTATGTTTTGATAGATCCATTGATCTATTTCTTCCCCTTCTTTCTTTATACTCTCCGCTCCAATATCAGCTATTCTAGTAGAGATTCTGGTTTTCTTTTTATCCTTACTGATCATGACGGAAGATTCACTTCCCGCCATCCTCTCGACGAGTTTTTTTGATTTATTGAAATCACGTTCTGTCTTTGGAAATTTGAAGGCATCCACTCTATTGCCGCTATTCATTCGTTCGAGACTTTTGTATATAGTACTCATTCCGATGATAGATCTGAAATTTGGGTTTTCATACAGTTTATCCTCTATTTTGGAAACTTCTGACAACACTTCATAACTATCAGCGGTCAAGCTGTCATCTTTTACTGTAATGGCAAATTCGATAGGTCGGAATCCACTATATTTTTTTTCGAAATAAAGGAAATCATCAGTCAATTGAGCATTGATTGGTAGGCTATCTTCTACACTGTAGTTCATTGTAATTTTACTCATGCCATAGAAGCACATCGCTACAAATACGACAGAAATACCAGTGATTAATTTACCGTGAGAAAGCGTTTTTCCATACCATGAAGTCATGAGTCTGTTCCAGAAGTCATTCTCCGTAGTCTCTTTAATAATCTGATCTTTTGAAAATAATGTAAGAAGACAAGTAGTAAAGAATATGACTGTAAAATATGCCACTAAAACACCTAGAGCAGCATTAGCGCCAAAGTCTCTTATCGGGCGTACATTAGAAGTCATCAAAGTAGCAAACCCTATAGCCGTAGTCACAGAAGTAAAGAAAGTAGCCAGTCCAATTTGTCTTATTGTCACTATCATGGCACTTCGTTTATCTTTTCCTCGCTTCAGCTCATCTACATATTTAGACATGATATGGATCACATCTGAAGTACCCACGATCAGCATGAGTACAGGATATAATGCAGCCATGATATTCAGTTCTCTCCCCAACATACCTATGATACCCAAAAAATAAAGTAATCCTAGACCAATAGAAGTTAGTGCTATCCAAACTCCAATCGGCTTTCTAAAAATAAGCATGAGAATAAATATAATTAACACCCCAGATATTATTGTTGACGTTACGATCTCATTTTTTTGCATTTCTACCAATTCATCTTGGAAGTAGGCTCGTCCTAGCAAGTGTGTTTCTTGGAAATTATATTTATCTCTTAATACCTTGACGGCTGTCATCATTTCTTTGGACTCTTGAAGACCAATGGCATCGATTGTTCGAGCTGTAATAGCCATGGATTGGCCATCTGCAGCTATGAAGTTATTCACGAACCGCTTGTCAGATAGTATGTTTTCTTTGTCAGACGCATACCTGTCCGGTTGATCTATGTGAATTATTGGAATAGTGTTTATCCCAAATGGGGTCTTTACCGGATAATCCATCGTTGTAAGCGATTGAACTTTGGTCACATGAGGCACATCTCTTAGTTCCAATGTAAACTCATGAAACTTCTTGAGAAACGCCTCGTCAAAGACAGTCGGTTCATTATCAATAGCTACCAGAAGAAAATTATCGTCGGTTTCAAATTCCTTAATAAAAGATTGAAAAAAATCTAAATCAGGATCTCCTTCGGGGAAAAATTGCTCAAAATCAAAAGCAAATTTTAAATGATAAACCTGGTATGCAGAAATCGGAATTAGAAATATGAAAGCTGCAATTATGTATTTTCTGTAATCTAAAAACATGTAGTCGTTGTTGAATTATCGAAGTAACAACTTGAAATGGAAAATGGAGTTAAATTGAAAGTCTTTTTTATAAAAAAAATATGGTGCATATTAAGAATTGTGATTTCAATTGTCAAATATAGAATTCGAAATTCAAAATTCGTCATTCAAAACCCCGTCATCCCTGCCATTTTGACACCAAATTTCCAAATGGCATACATGTTGACTATCTATTGCTGTAAACTAAAAATCAATAGCAATGGCTAAAGGAAAAATATCAGTACAAACGGAAAACATATTTCCGATCATCAAGAAGTTTTTATACTCTGATCAGGAGATATTCTTGAGAGAATTAGTCTCAAACGGGGTAGATGCAACTACTAAAGTAAAAACCTTAGCACTTAGAGGTGAAGTGAAAGGTGAAATTGGAGATACGACTATCGAAGTATCTGTAGATAAGGAAGCTAAAACATTAACTATATCTGATAAGGGTATAGGAATGAGCAAAGAAGAGGTAGAAAAGTATTTGAATCAAGTTGCTTTCAGTTCTGCAGAAGAATTCTTAGAAAAATATAAAGACGATGCAAGTATCATCGGTCATTTTGGATTAGGATTTTATTCTGCTTTCATGGTAGCTGATAAAGTAGAAGTTGTCACGAAGTCATTCAGAGAAGAAGATGGAGCAGTTAGGTGGACATGTGATGGTGACCCAGAATATGATATCGATGATGCAGAAAAAACAAGCAGAGGTACAGATATCATCCTTCACATTAGCGACGATAGTGTAGAGTATCTTGAAGAAAACAGAATCCAACAGTTATTGGATAAATACTGTAAGTTCTTACCAGTATATATTAAGTTCGGTACTAAGATCGAGACGACTTACGAAGGAGAAGGTGATGACAAAACTGCCATAGAAACGGAAGTAGATAACATTGTAAATAATCCTGAACCATTATGGAAAAAGTCTCCTAATTCAATCACTGATGAGGAGTATAAAGCATTCTATAATGAGCTTCATCCAGCGAGTCAACCTCCATTATTCTGGATTCATTTAAATATAGATTACCCATTTAACCTAACAGGGGTACTATACTTTCCTAAGTTAGTAAACAGTGTAGAAGTCCAGAAAAATAAAATTCAACTATACAGTAATCAAGTATATGTTACGGATAATGTACAAGAGATCGTACCTGAGTTTTTGACACTTCTTCATGGTGTAATTGACAGTCCTGATATCCCATTGAATGTGAGTAGATCTTACCTGCAATCCGATAGAAATGTGAAGAAGATTACTTCTTATATTACTAAAAAAGTGGCTGAGAAGTTATATTCACTTTTCAAAGATGACAGAACAGAGTTCGAGAATAAGTACAGTGAAGTAGGGACATTTATTAAATATGGAATGATCTCAGAAGAGAAATTCAATGAGAAAGCACAGAAATTTGTGTTACTGAAGAATCTTGATGGAAAGTTCTTTACACTAGAAGAATATAAAGCTAAAGTAGAGGGAACTCAGAAAGATAAGAATGATAAAATTGTCTATCTATATACTACTAGCCCGAAAGAACACTACAGTTATATACAGTCTGCTAAGGCGTATGGATACGACGTGCTAGAGTTTGATAATGTTATAGATAACCATTTCATGCAAAACTTAGAATATAAGGAAGGTGGAGTGACATTCGTAAGAGTAGATTCGGACACCCCAGATAACTTAGTACAGAAAGATGAGACCAAGGAATCTGTTTTAAGTGATAAGGAAGTAGAGAAGGTGAAAGAATTATTTACAACGGCACTTGGCGATCTTCAAGGAGGTCAGATAGATGTGAAACCGCTTTCTCCAGATGATCATCCAGTATTGATTACAAAGCCAGAATTCATGCGTAGAATGAAGGAAATGCAAGCAATGCAAGGAATGGATCTCGGTGGAATGCCTGATATGCACAATGTTGTAATCAATACGAATCACCCGTTGATTGTAGAGAAGTTATTGAAAATGAGAAGTGCAGATAAAAAAACTGACTTCGCCCAATATCTTCATAATCTTGCTAAGCTTAATCAAAATATGCTTAAGGGTGAAGACATGAGTAAATTCATCGCAAAGAGTATTGAGTTTATGTCGTAAAAAATAACTTGATAAAATTTGAAAAATTGAAAGGATCACATCAGTATTGGTGTGGTCCTTTGTTATATTATATCCGTTTTGTTTTATATCTTTTTTCTAAGTTGTCGAACGTTTAATATTCGCTAGGTAGTTATTCTTATATTCAGTATACATATATTTACAACTTGGAAACCAAACCCAACATACTCGACACCACGATAGAATATATCAAAGGAATCGGCCCTGCAAAAGCAGAGTTGATGCAAAAAGAGTTGAAGGTGTTTCGAGTAAGAGATCTATTGGGAGTATATCCATTCCGATATGTAGATAAGACTAAATTTCATGTCATTAAAGATCTTACCACTGATGGAGATACAGTTCAACTAAAAGGTCAGCTGGTCAGTTTAGAAAAAATCAAAGGGAAAAACAATCGATTCCGACTTCAAGGTTTGTTGAAAGACAGTACTGGTTTTATGGAATTGATATGGTTTCAGGGTGTCAAATACTTGACAAATATTCTCAAAGAAGGAGAAGACTATGTAGTCTATGGTAAAGTAAATATCTACAAAGGAAAGAAAACCATCACTCACCCTGAAATGGAATCTGCTAGAGCACGAGCGGCGGATCAACTCCAATCTACCTTTGATCCTGTATATCCATCTTCTGAAAAACTAGATGCGAGAGGACTTGACAGTAAAGGACGCAGGAAGATCATAAAAACTATACTGACCAAACTTTCAGAAGCGGAAGTAGTAGAAAATATGCCTCCTTATCTAATAGAGAAGTTGAAACTGTGCAGTAGGTTCCAAGCATTACATTGGATCCACTTTCCAAAGAGTGCAGCCGAGAAATCATTAGCAATCAACAGACTCAAATTTGAAGAATTGTTCTTCCTTCAATTAAGACTGTTACTCGGGAAAGAGAACAGAAAAAAGAAACTCAAAGGCGCAATCTTCGATACCGTGGGAGAATACTTCAATAAGTTTTTCAAAGAAGGACTAAAGTTTGAGCTTACGGGTGCTCAAAAAAGAGTAATCAAAGAGATCAGGGCAAACATGGGCCATGGCGTCCACATGAATCGATTACTCCAAGGAGATGTAGGCAGTGGTAAAACGGTAGTAGCTTTTATGACCATGCTTCTCGCAAAAGATAATGGTTACCAAGCATGTATGATGGCACCTACGCAGATCCTAGCACAGCAACATTATGAAGGCATTAGTGAACTTGCAGAACCACTTGGATTGAGTGTAGGTTTTTTGACGGGTTCGGTAAAAGGTAAAGGCAGAAAAAAGACCTTAGAACTTCTTGCAAATGGTGAAATAGATATCTTACTTGGAACTCATGCATTGATAGAAGATCCAGTAGTTTTTCAAAATTTGGGACTTGCCATTATAGATGAACAACATCGATTTGGAGTAGCCCAAAGAGCAAAGCTGTGGAAAAAAAATAGAGATATCGCTCCACACGTATTGGTAATGACAGCTACACCAATTCCCCGTACACTTGCAATGACCGTATATGGTGATCTCGATGTATCGGTGATAGATGAAATGCCTCCAGGCAGAAAATCCATCCAAACTGTTCATAAGTATGAATCCGCTCGTCCCAAAGTGATCAACTTCATGAGAGCTGAGATAGACAAGGGGAGACAGATTTATGTAGTCTATCCTTTGATAGAAGAATCTGCCAAACTAGACCTTCAAGACCTGAACAATGGATACGAACAGCTACTTCAGTTCTTCCCTATGCCCCAATACCAAATGAGCATCCTCCACGGAAGAATGAAAGCAAAAGACAAAGACTTCGAGATGGAGCGATTTACCAAAGGAATCACTCAAATAATGGTAGCTACAACAGTCATAGAAGTAGGAGTCAATGTACCTAACGCCTCCGTGATGATCATAGAAAATACAGAACGGTTCGGTCTTTCGCAACTTCACCAACTAAGAGGTAGGGTAGGTCGAGGAGGCGAACAATCTTACTGTATTCTCATGACAGGCAACAAACTTTCTAAAGAAAGCCGAGAAAGAATCGCCACCATGGTAAGAACAACCAACGGATTCGAAATAGCCGAAGCAGACCTCAGACTCCGAGGTCCCGGTGATATAGAAGGTACCATGCAAAGTGGCATCATGGATCTAAAACTAAGTAGTATAGTACATGATACCGCTATCCTCAATGCTGCCAGATACTATGCAGAAGCCATCGTCAATCGCGATCCTGATTTAGAACATGAAACTCATCAAGCGATGAAAGCCTATATGGGCAGACGGGCGCAGCGTGCTAAAATTTGGGGTAGGATTAGTTGAGTAATTCTATTGAATACTCAAGATTTGCACATATTGCCATCCACTACAGTTATTTATATATGTTAATTATTTGTAATATGTAATTAATTTTATATCTTTGCTTCAATATGTTGATGTCTTTATGATTTTTTAAAATGAATAAAGTGCCGACTCAATGGTCTCAAAATAAAAAACTCAATCCTATTCTCATGAGGAAAACTAACCCTTTTTTGAATTTAGTATCGCTGTGTGCAATACTAATTATTTGTCTTTTTTCAATTTCAGTAAACGGACAACAACAATTCGATGTAGCACTCACAAAAACTACAGTCACTGATGCTCCTGTTAAGTATGGAACATCTATTCCATTCAATTTAACGATCTACAATCAAGGTTTAGATACCATTATGAACGTAGAACTTATTGACCATTATGGTGATGGTTATGAATTTCAATCTGGAATTAATCCTGATTGGACTCCGCACCTAACCATTGTAAATGCTGTTATAACTACATATACAGAAAAAATCCCACCTAACGAATCTAGGATCGTTACAGTAAACTTTATAGCGAGGCCTGGAGATGCAAGAGAAGACTGGATTAATACAGCTGAAGTTGTTGACTTTACAGATATATTTGGTGTCAGTCGAGAAGCGGAAGACTTGGATTCTACAGGAGATGAATTTCCTGATAATGATGCAGGAGGTCTTCTTGGAAGTTTTGCCGATAACGAAATTGATGGTGATGGCACAGGAGCTATCAATGATGGAATGGCAGCTACAGACGAAGATGATCATGATAGAGATACTATTCAAATATTTGATTTAGCACTAACCAAAGTATTAGACCCAATAACGGGATATAGTTATGGAGACACCCTCACATTTACTACAACAGTCTATAATCAAGGAAATATTAGAACTAGAATAGTTAGAGTAAGGGATATTGTTCCTGAGGGTTATATTAATCCAATTGCAGAAAATGTAGCGGCTGGTTGGTCTAGTGATGCTGCTAATCCAGCATACACGTTTGCTGTAATAGAACCTTTTTCTCAAGTAGAAATAGAGTTGAAATTAATTTTAGACCCCACACAAGCAGATGGAAATGCATGGGTCAACTTTGCAGAAATTATTGGAGCAAGATTTGATAATAACGGAAGCCCTGGTGGTTCAATTGGAAATAATATTGATGCAGACAGTGAAATGGCATCTAATTCTGATGGCGAAAAAAGCGTCGGTCAAGGTGATCCTGATGATGATAATATTGGCAATACATCAGTAAACCCAGGAGATCAAGATGATCATGATCCTGCGGAACCAGAAGTTTTTGATTTAGCACTTATTAAAGAAAGAGCAACTGCTTTATCTAGTTTCAATTATGGAACACCGATCGATTATTCATATACAGTGGTGAATCAAGGAAATATGGCTGCTACTGATATTATCCTAAGTGATAGTCTTCCATGCGGTGCAATGTTTGAACAAGCACTAAACCCAGATTGGTCATATAATCCTTCAACGAGAATAGCAACTAGAACTATTGCAAACTTTCCGAATCCACCATTAGAGCCTTTAGTACAAGGCCTTAATGCTCATCAATTTATTGATACGTTGGTGTTGACAGTTATAGCATGTTTCGAAGATCAAGAAACTGCATGGACAAACTACATGGAGATTAGCCAAGCTTCGAATGCCAATGGAATACAAACCGTTGAGATTGATGGTGTTTTTGATACTAACTTTAAAAATGATGCAGGAGGTATACCACTTACGGATACAGATAATGCTCTTGACGGAATAGGAATTATTGATGAAGATAATCATGATGTTGAATTGCTTCAAGTTTTTGATTTAGCTCTTAAAAAAGAATTAATAACAGCAGGCCCATACACAGAAGGCCAAGATCTGGATTTTAGAATCAGAGTATATAATCAAGGGAATATTGTCATAAAAGACCTAGTAGTTGAAGATTTTGTCCAGGAAGGTTATGGTTTCGTTCTTGCTGATAATACAGCTTTTGGTTGGACAAATTCGTATACTGTAAATACTATTAATGGACCTACTACCTTCCCTGATACATTGAATGTAATGAATGATATTTTTCTAGCTACAGAGGATAGTGTAGATATTATGATAAGACTGCAACTTGAATTAGATGGAACTGATATCTCTGATTGGTATAATTATGCTCATGTATGGGTAGCTACCGATACAGTCGGGAATAACAGATTTGATGATGCAGATAGTAATCCATTTATGACAACTGAACTTGAACTATCTGTAATTCCAGGTAGCCCAGAGGACGATAATATTTTCTCACCAGGTAAGGCAGTTAATCCAGCGGTAGAAGAAGATGATCATGATGTGGCAAATGTTTCATATTTTGATTTATCATTGACAAAGACCTTAACATCTACTCCTTCTGCATTTGGTCAGCAGGTCACTTTTGATATTGTGGTGAAAAATGAAGGTGTACAGTTTGCCCATGATATAACTGTTACAGAACACCTTCCATGTGGTTTGACTTTTAGTAACGGAAATAATACGGGTTGGGCAGTGAATGGCTCGACTGGAAATCCTGAATATTTTTACACAGATACATTATTTGCAGGAGAAGAAGTAACAATTCCAATCTCATTAACCATTGAAGAATGTTTGACGCCAACTATTGATTCATATAGAAATGTAGCAGAAATTTCCGATGCTTTAAATGATAATGACGTGACTGGAGATGATCAGGATAGTACTCCTGATGATAATCCTAATAATAATGATGATGGAGAGGATGATATTGATGATGCTCTTATAGTAATATTTGACCTATCGTTAACAAAAACAATTTCAAGTCTTCCAGCTAACTTTATGGTGGGTTCACCAGTGTCCTATAATATTGTAGTGACTAATGAAGGAAATACACCAGCAACGAATACTGAAATTACAGATTACCTACCATGTGGTCTTGATTTTTCTACATCTGGAAATGCGGGTTGGAGTGAAGATGGAATTACCGGAAATATATCATTTGTAATTACGCCAGTAATAAACCCTGGAGAATCTATCACAGTGCCATTAACATTGACAATAGGTAGTTGCGCTGGAGTTCCTCTCGACTTAGATAACTTAGTTGAGATTTCTATAGATAATGGACCAGTCGACGATTTCGATTCTACGCCAGATAATGGAGATCCTGATGAAGATGATATAGACATAGCACCTTTAGATTTCTTTGACCTAAGTTTACAGAAGAATCTATTGACAAGTACTAATAATTTGTCGTATGGTCAAGATCTAGTCTATGAAATCATTGTAACTAATGAGGGGACAATACCTGCGACCTCATTTGAGGTAACAGATTATCTTGCATGTGGACTAGGCTTTACACCTAATAATGGATGGACATTGGATAACCAAACAGGTTTTGTGAAAAGAACTATAAATACGCCTCTTGCACCTGGACAAAGTATGACTCTTAATCTTGCATTGATTTTAGAGGAATGTGCCAACCCGACTGCATCAGCATGGTACAATGTGGCAGAGATTAGTGAAGCTAATGATCCAGACGGTCCAGCAGATGATGAAGACAGTACACCTGACAATAATGATCCTAACGAAGATGATCAAGATGATGCTCCTTTAGATGTTTTTGATTTAAGTCTAATAAAAACGGTTGTCAATACTCAAACTGTCTATGAATTAGGGCAGGATGTAACTTATAATATTGCAGTAACTAATGAAGGAAATGTTGTAGCTTCTTCGATAACAGTTACTGATTATATCCCTTGTGGAATGAGTCTATCATCTAATAATACACTTAATTGGAATATTAACAGTTCAGGTTATGCGGAGTATACAATCCCTACTTCTATTGGACTTGGAGCTACCGAGAACATATCAATTATATTAACAGTCGAGGAGTGTGCAATGGAAACTGGAGTGCGAAGAAATATTGCTGAGATATCAAGTAGCCCGGAAGATGTAGATAGTACACCTGATGGATTTCCAACCAATGACCCTGATGATGAAGATGATATTGATGACGTAGTAATTAATGTAAATGTAGGATCTGTAATCGGAGATTTTGTTTTCAATGATTTAGATGGAGATGGAATTCAAGATAATAATGAACCAGGTATTTCAGGTGTTATGGTGACTCTATATACAGAAGGAGGTAATGTTGTGGCAGTTTATGAGACTAGTGCTGATGGATTATATCAATTCGAAGAAATCGATGCTGGGGATTACTATATAACATTTGAGGTAGACGAAGATTTTATCCCATCGCCACCAAATGCAGGAAATGATGACAATGATAGTAATGTAACAGAAGACAATGGACCGGGGAGTACCTCTACATTCGAAGTAATTTCTGGTCAAGATGATCTTACTATTGACGGTGGATTCTTCATATGTTCATTGATCAAAGGTGTAACATACTATGATATCAATGAAGATAATATCAGACAATCGACAGAAAATGGAATTAACGGACTAGTTGTCAATCTCTACAGAAAAATAAATGGTCAAAATATACTTTGGGATAGTGAAACTACTCACCATGATTATGATACACCTTCTGATGACGGAATCTGGGATTTCTGTGTTGGACCAGGCCAGTATTTTATTGAAGTAGTTATGCCACCTATTGGATTAGTGAGAGTAATACCTTTTGTTGGTGGACCTAATTATGATTCTGATATCAACAATGCAAATGGACCAAATACAACTCCTACATTCCCAATATATCCAGGTGGATCAAAAACAGACCTAGGAGCAGGATATTATCCAATGGCAACTGTTGGTAACAGAGTATGGTTGGATGAAAATGCAAACGGTATTCAAGAAGACAATGAACCTAAAGTAGCAGGTGTAACGGTACAAGTTTATAACATGGATCATGAAATGATTGATCAAGCCATTACCAATGCAGAAGGAGTCTATACAGTAGAATACTTAATGCAAGAAGAGTACTACCTTAAATTTGAAGCGCCAGAAGGATTTGGATTTACATTTGCTAATACTACAAGTGATGATATGGATAGTGATGTTAATCATTCTATGGGTCTTAATACTACAAGCCCTAGATTCTTTAATCCTGGGGATAAAATAAATAACGTAGACGCTGGTATTGTGAATGGTGTACTACCAGTTGTATGGACTGATATAAATGTGTTTAAAGAAGAAAAGCATAATTTACTCACATGGAGAACAGGCCACGAATTGAATGTAGAAAACTACATTATCGAAAGACGACTTGGATCAGAAGATAGATTTATCGATATAGGAACAACAAAAGCAGCAGGCAATAGTAATGTCGAGCAAATCTATAATTTCATTGATGAAGATATCTCTACTGAGAATAAATATTATTATAGAGTACGCCAAATAGACTTTGATGGTAAATATTCATACTCTAATATTGTTGTAACTGAACGATTAGGAAATGGACGTTATAACATGTATCCTAATCCAACAGCGGGAAGGTTGAATATTGAAGGTCACTTTGATGAAGATGAAAGTTATTCTGTACAAGTAATCAATAATCTTGGACAAGTTGTAATTCAATCTAGTGCTCCAGAAAACGGAGTTGAGTTAGATGAATTGCCAAATGGAGTATACAGTATTCTCATCAAGAAAGATCATGAAGTAATTCATCAAGATAAGATCATAAAATTATAGTAAAATTTTTAGATTAAATATATATCCCCTCAAAGGCTTAAATGAACTTGAGGGGATTTTTTATTTTATTATTATTCGGGTTATTATATAATTATCCTTTCCTAAAAATTAATATTGAATACTCTACATATCAAATCTTTAGATATGCTAATATTTCTCTTTATTTGACTACTTCATCACATATAGTTAATTAATAATACATTATATATGTGATTAATTTGTAATATGTTATTGAATTACAATAAAACTTAATATATTTGTAACTAAGTAATTTTCTGTTTAGAAGATTTCCAAGAAGTAAGATCAATTCTTACTTCTGATATCCAACCTAGTTTGACACAAGTCAGCATAATGATGCTATGGAATAGAACCGCTATAGTAAATCAGCTCATAAGATTGTAATTATGTAAATAGACATTAGCATTAATGTTTAGGTTCTAAAATCCACTTTTACAATTAATAGCTCAAAGTTTCACTATAGGTAATTGGAACTAGACGAAGTCTCTAGTACGAAACTCCTATGTGCATATCTGAAGAGTATTCTGATTTACTGAAATTAATAAGTACTCCATCCGTAATAGGATATTTAATAAATCAGTAATTGGTTAAAATGAAAAAAACATTAACGTTCCGAATTTTAAAAGTAAGATCTACAAAGCAGGTATATGCATTACTTCTGTTTTGTGCCTTTTTGGTTCCAAATGCCTTGTTAGGACAATGTATTCCAGAAGTAACAAATTTTCCTATTGATATCACTATCAATGACAATGATGAATGTACGTCGATTGTTACTTGGACAGAACCAACGTACTCAATTAACTGTGATGACTTTTCTGAGTCATTTGATATAGCAAATTGGGCATTAAATGCAAATGGACAGGATGGGTCTGTGAATACAGCTGGAGCTCCAACTGCAGTTTCGATTTTTGGCTCTGAAGATGGACCTAACAATGTAAATACGAATACTGATTATTGTATAACCATACCTTTTGATGGTAACATCAATTTCGACT
Organism: uncultured Saprospirales bacterium; assembly: GCA_913061325.1. GTDB lineage: Bacteria > Bacteroidota > Bacteroidia > Chitinophagales > Saprospiraceae > CAJXUU01. The sequence goes on from CAJXUU010000003.1 coordinate 22,979, forward strand.
GGACTGCATCGGTAATGCCTCCTCCGGCTGGAGCACAATTAAGAAATGATGAACCAGCATATTCAATTGATGGGGTAGAGACAAGATTAAACGTTCTTGGTACTCCTGTGGGTAATAATATTATGACAGAATCTGGATCTATTACTAGCTTAGCTGTTACTGCAGGCCAAGAATTCTGCTTTAGAGTAAGGTCAAACAACAGAGGTGCTGAATCAACGCTTGATATCTCTAGTTTTTCGTTTGAAATTACTCAAATAGAACAAACTGATGGAGCAGCATTGAATAGTGTTCAGTCTATAGGTGACTATGTTATCGAATATACTGTTCCTAATTGTGATGGTACTACAACTGAATGTGAGTTTATGGTTACAGTTGAAGAATCAATAGATCCAGTAATTACATGTCCAATGGACATAACCATGAATGCGGATATTGATAGATGTACCGCAGTAGTATGTTTTGATGTAGAAGTTACAGATAATTGTGATCCGATACTTCCAGTTGACATTCCTGGATTTGAATTTCTTGGAACAGATGATGGACATAATTACTTTGTGTCATCACCATTCAATGCTTTGAGCTGGGAAGATGCAAATGCTGCTTCTTCTTCTATTGGAGGCCATCTTGTGGTTATTACCAGTGAAGATGAACAGGATTTTCTTAGTGATAATTTAGATATTGGATTATATAGAATAGGATTGAGATATTCTCCTAGTTTAGGAGAATTCAAATGGGTGAATGGTGAACCGTTCGTATATGAGAATTGGGGAGATGATCAGCCAGGTGGAATTCTGGAAGGAGACTATGTATTCAATCTCGATTTTAATGGGAGTCCAATTGATGGATGGTATGATGCACCTCCTATTTTGCCATTGAGATATATTGTAGAAATTGAAACTTACCAGACAGAATTATTAGCTGGTTTACCTGCAGGATCTAATTTTCCTGTTGGAATTACTGAGGTAACTTACAGAGGTCTTGATGCTAGCGGTAATGCTGATACTTGTAGTTTTAATGTAAGAGTTATAGACAATCAAGCTCCAATCATAGATTGTCCAATGGATAGTATTGTTCAACTGGCTGCTGAACAATGTGATACTATAGTAACATTTGATGATCCTCTATTTACTGATAACTGCCCGGATGCTATAATCACTCAAATTGCTGGGTTACCATCAGGATCACAATTTCCAATAGGAGAGAATATTATATCATTCGAAGCGCGAGATACAACAGGTAATGCTGATACTTGTACTTGGAGTGTTATTGTCAATGAATATATACCAAATGGACTTCTTTGTAATGGAGAAATTAACTTCTCGATTGACGAAGAATCTTGCTCGGGCGAATTATTACCTAGTATGCTTATTGATATTACGTCTATAGGTTGTGCTGACAGTTGCACGATTACCGTAAAAGGAGCCGATGGAATAAAAAGACCAGCGATCTTCTCTACAGATGATATCGGTAAAACTTATGAATACGAAATATGCTGTGGCGGCATCTGTTGTTGGGGAATTGTAAATGTTGAGTTCAAATTTGATCCAGTTATAGAATGTGTTGCAAATGATACATTATCATGTACACAAGCATTCGATGAGTCAACTATTCGACCTGATATTAGCTTGTCTTGTGCTCCCGCTACATTGTTATTAATTGATGAAGAAATTGAAAACCTTAATTGTGATACATTTTTCACCGCTAAGATGGTGAGAAAATATACTGCAGTTGATATATATGGAAATACATCTGATACATGCGAACAGACAATTTTCTTGAGGAGAACGAATCTGGATAGTATTAGCCCTGTGCAACCATTCGCAATATTTAATGACGAAGCATTAAGCTGTAGTAGTGGATTTGCTACGACAAATCAAGGATATCCATATCCCGCCTTGTCAGTCACAGGAGCGCCAAGGCTAAGAGTTAAGGGAGGTGGATTTATAGATTTATACCCATTTGAGTCAGCATTAATCTGTAATGGTTTTGCAGATTATAAAGATGAAATCATGACAGGTAGTACAAGTTGTGTTACCAAAATAATAAGAACATTTACAATTGGAGAATGGTGGTGTGGCAGCACAAATGAAAGAACATTCAAACAGTTAATAGAAGTAGTTGATTTTGACGGGCCAGATATTACTTGTCCAGCGAATATGACTGTAAGTACTGGATCCTTTGAATGTGCAGCTTCTGTGTCATTTCCTTTGCCAACAGGTGAGGATGCTTGTAACAATGATCTAATTTATAACATAGCAACTCCGGTTGGAGATATTGAAAATTATAATGGAGAATCATTCACATTACCAGCGGGGCTTCATACGATTAATTATGCCGTGTATGATGCATGTGAACAAGGCAGTTTCTGTTCATTTACAGTTACAGTAGTAGATAATGCAGATCCGATTGCGATATGTGATCAATTTACAGAAGTGAGTCTTTCGTTAGAGACGCTAACGTATGTACCTGCAGAATCAATCGATGATGGCTCATTTGACGAATGTGGTCCTGTAACACTAAGTGTAGCAAGAATGGATGACCCTGGATTCGAAGACTTTACAGGATTTGGACCAGAAATAGATATCACTTGTGCCGATGCTGGTCAAACAATAATGGTAGGATTATTAGTAACGGATGCAGGCGGAAATACGAATATGTGTATGGTGTCTGTAGCAGTGAAAGATAAAGTAGAAGCACAGATGGTGTGCCCTATAGATACGACAGTAGAATGTAATTTTGCATTCGATCCAGATAATCTAAGCGCATTCTTCGGCGAGGTTCAGATATATGATAATTGCCCAGCGGCGAATACCATAGATGAAACTTTAGTAGGAGACCTAAATTCATGTGGAAGTGGTGTGTTGATTAGACAAATTACACTACTCAATGCACAAGGATTACAAACAGATTATTGTGAGCAGACAATCACATTTGCAAATGGATCTCCTTTGGATTACAGTGATATCACACCTCCTAACTCACCAGTAGAAGTTACAGGATGTGGCATCGGAGCATTAGAAGATGCAGATGTTAGAATGCCAATCATACCTGAAGGTGTTTGTCAACAAGTTGCGATATCTATTGATAATGATACGTTCCCATTCACAGACGAAGGAGCATGCCTTAAAATCATAAGAACATACAAAGTAATCGACTGGTGTATAACTGATGGATATGGTTCGGCGAGTGATCCATTCGAATTTGAGCAAATCATCAAAGTGAGTAACTCTGTGAAACCTACCTTTACGAATGTATTTGCAGATTCTACATATTGTAGTTTTGCAGGGGACTGTGGAGGAATAACTGTAATTGGATTAACAGCCACATCTTCGGATGATTGTACAGTTGATAGTGATTTGATCAGAAAGTACGAAACTAGAAATGCAGATGGAATAGTTGTGAAATTTGGCAACGGACATGATGCGAGTGGAGATTATGAACTTGGAGACTTTACAGTAAGGTTTATAGCAGAAGACAAGTGTGGTAATCAACAAGTAACAGAATCTACATTCTCGATCATAAGTTGTAAGCAACCAGTACCATATTGTCTTGATGGCATAAGTACATCAATCACATTAATGGATCCAGATAATGATGGATCATTTGAATCGATGGTCATGTTGACTCCAGAATTCTTTGATGCAGGAAGTTATCATCCGTGTGATTTAGATGTAACACTAAGCTTCTCTTCGGATATTACAGACCAGCAAATCATATTTGATTGTGGTGATATAGGAGAGCAAGAAGTTCAATTATGGGTAACAGATTCAAATGGAAATCAAGATTTCTGTATAGCTAGCCTTGATGTACAGGATACTGAAGGATTGTGTAACGGTCAAATGGAGCCAGTAGACATTCAAGGAAGAATCTACACACCTGCAGATGCTGAGTTGAACGAAGCAATAGTTCAATTAATCAGCGCAGAAATGCAAGAGAAAATGACTGATGAGAATGGCGAATACAGATTCATGGATATGCCACAAGGAGGCTACTACAGTGTAGTGCCACATAAAGATGATGATGTACTTAACGGTGTATCTACACTTGATTTAGTAATGATTCAGAGACATATCCTAGGCATTGCAGAGTTAGATGAGGCATACAAATACATAGCTGCCGATATCAATCATGATGATAGATTAACCGCTACTGATTTAGTAACACTTAGGAAAACAATCTTAGGGATCAATACTCATTTCACAAACAATACAAGTTGGAGGTTCATAGATGAGCAACATGTATTCGAAGATGAGACTGACCCATGGTCTGCACCATTCGCTGAATCTTATGATATCGAAGGATTGACTGAAGATATGTGGATAGACTTCGTAGCTGTGAAAGTAGGTGATATCAATGGCAATGTAGATGCAAATCTACAAGCTGGAATTATCTCTGAAACAAGAAGTGCTCAATCTTTGATCATGACGCTTCCTAATACATATGTAGAAGAAGATAAAGTATACGAAATTGAAGTGCTCACATCAGATGCTATCAACCTGAGAGGATTACAAGTTGCCTTCTCTCTTAATGGATTAGAAATAGTAGAGATCAAGCAAGGATCAATGAATATCAAATCGAATGACTTCGTAACTACAGATAACGAACTAAAAATGAGTTATGCCAATGCAGTTGGTGACTATGCTCAAGCAGATGATGTCTTATACACACTTGTATTGAGAGCCAAATCAGATGGTCACCTTTCAGAAATGATAAGGATCGATGATAAATCTCTAAATGCAGAAGCTTACTTAGGGTCAAATCTTAAAGTAGGATCTGTAGAAATCGAATGGAGAGATGATGAAGTAGTTGTGCCAGTAGAATTAATGGTTGTAGGTTCTGTATCACCAAATCCATGGAGATCTCAATCAGAAATCAATTTTGAGATTCCAAGAGAAGGATCGGTAAGCTTAACAGTACGAGATGTAAGCGGAAGAGTAATATTTACTAATTCTGATTACTTCTCAGCCGGTAAGCAGTCATTCACTATTACAAATGATGATGTAAAAATTGCTGGTTTACTTCTCTATGAGTTGACTTTCGGAGATCAAGTAGTACATAAGAAAATGATCAGAATCGAGTAATTACCCCTCATTACTTATCTGAATAAAATAATGTGGAAGTTGTCTTAAATGATGGCTTCCGCTTTTGTTTGAACAATCAATAAACATGTTTTCTTTTAGCAGTCCAATCTTTGAGGATTATTCATTCATGTCTTTTATGACTGGTCATTTATGTAAAGTAATCGACACTTTATCACATAAAATGATTAAATAATTTAATAATCAATAGATGTAATCCCCAGTATTAAATATTGGTCTCGTTTTTGCAATAATTCGAGATATGATTAAATAAGATAATACTTGATTTATAGGTTATAATGATAAATACATATTACAATATTTTCCCATTTGTCTTCCGTTAAAATTATATTTATTACATATATTACATTTTAATAATATGTTCAATTACTCACAAATAAAAATTATGAAAAATCAATTAAAAAAAACTCCTTCTTTTGACCGTTTGATCTTGATCATTTAAACTAATAACATCTTCACCCTTCACCTTTCACCCTTCATCTTTTTTGAAGTGATGCATAAAGTAATATTTACAGCAATACTTGATGTCACTTATTTATTATTGAATTAAGCTTAGGCTTGATTTGAAATTGAAATAGCAAAAGCTAAATGGAATTGGTATGCCATTAACGTGCATATCCAAGAAGTTTGCTAAAGGTAAAATATTGGATGTGATATATCCAGTTGAAAAGAAATAATAAAGCGTATTGCTCAAAATAAAACGAGTAAGACTTAAATAATTAATAGGAATAATACAATCGGTCATAATGAAAAAACCACTAATCTTTTTTTGCACAATCATTGCTACGGGACTATCACTTTCATCTTTTAAGGTAGATGATAGGTTTACTGAATTCAAAATTGATAAATGTATAGAATATGTTGATGAGAGCGTGAATTGCTCAGATGATACTGCGCCAATAGAGGTTAAGCCTGCACCAATGCCTCCTTATGATTTGGAGACTATGCAAAATGGCTCGTTAATTATTGATATGGGGCAAACACCTCAGACCATTAATAATACTTTGAAAGCATATGGTCTTGTGTATCGACTTACATCAGTGAAGAACATACCTGTAAAGTGGGTGATTAATCCTTCGAAAACTAAAGATGGTATAGATTTCACCTATAATGGTGTTAATTATAGAGGAGCACCGTTTATTGTGCCTGGTGAATTTGTTACCCCAGAAATATTGACTTTTGTAAATAATTTTGTAGCAAGTACAAATCTAAATGTTGTGCAGACAACAAGTGCTGTTGATGTTCCAGTATATTCTACCATTAATTATTATCCAAGGTGGACGCTTGATGCAGCTAATGGAGGTATTTCGCAAGGATATATTGATAATGCTGGTATACCACAAGGTGCATATAATTTCAAAGATCCTCAAGATCTAGATTGTTGTGATCAATTGTTTGCGATGCCACATGCTGATCCTGAGTGGAATACACATAGCAATTTATATTTTTGGAATTTGGATTGTAGTGGAGGAATCTGGGCAGCATGCCACGCTGTGAGTGCTCTAGAGAATTCATTTAATCCGGCAAATCCATCTGAGCAAATGAACTTTTTGTCTAATAAAACAGGAGTTGCAAACCCAGGAGATTACCCTTGGGCGGAAAACAGTCTTATACTATGGGGTGATCACAATGATGGGAGTATACCTCCTCCGTATATTAATGAATCAACTGCCAGTGTACCTGGACCTTTATCGACAACATATAATGCGCATCCAGCAATGCAATACTTAGGACTTTTAGATGGGTCTATGGAGAATGGTTCAGAGCAGACGTATTTGCCTTATAATGGTACATCATGGAGAACATCAACTGCTATTCCAATTTATGATGATTCTCACGATGATATAATTAATGGAAATTCTCCTGGGCGAGCAGCTAAAGTTGCTTTTGGTGAAGGATTTGGAGATAGTAATAGAGGTAAAGTAATGTATGAGGCTGGGCATTCCCATAATAAAGCAAGTGATCCAGAAAATGTAGGAGCTCAAAGAGTTTTTCACAATTATTCTTTATGGGCTTTAGAGGCGACTAAAATATCTATAGGAAATTTAGTGCCAGCAAATACCAACATTGAAAAAAATATGAATCAAGCATTTATGCTTGATTCCGCACCATCAGGCGGAGCAGGGATGGCTTATAATTACGAATGGTCGGTAACGCCTGCGTCTGCAGGAACTTTCGATAATCCATTCTCTTCAAATCCTACTTTTACTTCTACTGGAACAGGACCATTTCCTATTGAAGCGTTGATTTCAGTAAAAGTTACAGACAATTGTGGGACAAATGTTGCATTTAATAGTACACCTTTAACCATTACTAATGGACCACCGTCTATTACTCCTGTAGATGATATGATAACAATTTGTGAAGATTATTGTCTTGAAGATATTGATGTTTTAGCAAATGATTTATTTTCTGGAACTACATCTCCTAACACATTAACCATCACGAGTATATCTCCTGCAAGTGCTAGAGTAACTGTTGAATCTGGTACAATGTTGAAGTATTGGCCATCATTAGATAATATTACAGATATAACGGTTACATATCAAGTCTGTGATGCATCTTCGATTTGTAGTACTACCGATGGGACTTTGACTATAGATATTCTTGCTGATGCTTGTGCCGCGGGAGAAGTTTGTATTCCTACTGGTTCTGCAACTGGAGATTTTATTTATGCCTTATCTGGTAAAGACGGAGCTACACATTTTGAAAGGTTCCAAGTATCAACAGGGAATTGGACCAACAATTTGCCTAATCTTCCAGCGGGAGATGATGAGGGGGCTTCTTTAGCTTTAGATGATGATTATGTATATTATATAAGAGGTGAAAGTCAAGATGATTTTTATAGATTTGATATTGCAAATACTACCTGGGACCCAGCACTTACATCTTTACCTGCGAATTTAGGAAAAGGATCAGATATGGTAATACTGGATGACTTTATATACGTGGTAAGAGGTGAAAATCAAGACGATGTGTACAGGTACCAGATCTCAAACAATACATGGACCACCATTACATCTGGCGCAGATCCTGTTGAAAATGTAACAAAAGGTACGGCATTGGTTACAGATGGTACAGATCTTTATCTATTTAGAGGTAAAGATCAAGACGATATTTATAAGTATACAATTGGTACCAGCACATGGTCTGTTTTAACAACAACACCTTCGAATATGGGTGAAGGTGATGGAGAATATGCAGATGGCTACCTTTATTACATTAACCCAGGAGAAGGAGGGGCTACAAGATTTTTTAGTCGTCTAGAATTAAGTAATATAGGAGCAGGCTGGGAATCTCTTACCCATTTTAACGGTCTTTTCGGAACAGATGATAAAAACAATCTTTCTATAGGTTTTGATGGGACATATTTCTATGTCACTGAAGGTGATAATCAAGATCAGTTTTTAAGATATGAATATAACATGTCAGGTGGTACATGGACAGAATTAGCCAATCCAGATTTTAATTGGAGAAAGCCAGGATCAGGAATTGCTATACTTTCAGGAAGTTTATCTACCCCTTGTGATGCGCCTTGCAACAGCTGTGTGACTGCATATCCTGATGCCATAGATGATGGTACTCTTGTCATAGATATTTCTACTGACTCAGATATCGATATAGATCTTACTACAAATGATGATGAACCAAATGAACAAGATGTTATCATTACTACAGCTTTAAATGATGCTGATCTTATTGCTGCATCTAATGGAACTTTAACAGTAATTAACCTAATGGGTACCTATAACATTGGAACCATGGGTTTTGATGAAGGAAATAATATCACTTACACACCAGATCCTGGATTTGTTGGTTTAGAAACATTTGAATATAGAATTTGTGATTCCGATTGTCGATGTGATGTGGCAACAATCACTATTGATGTTCAAGCTGCCGGGCCAATGACAACACCAGATCCAATTGGACCATTTAGTACATGTGAACCATTGTTGATAGATGTTCTTTTAAATGATACGGATCCAAATGGGGGAAGTTTGATTATTACGTCTGTTCAATCTACTTTTATGGGAGCAAATCTATCAAATTTAGGAGCATTATTGGAAATAGTATCTACAGGCGGTATTCAAGTTGTTAGATATACTCCTCCATCCACCATTACAAGTACAAATGATATGTTCACATATACAGTAGATAATGGATTTGGAACAGCAACAGAAACAGTGACTATAATAATAGATGCAAATTTATATGTGAATTTACCCCCTACTCCTATGAATGATGTTGCAGAACCTATTATTGCTGGTGATGTAGCATATATTCCTATATTGAGTAATGATACAGACCCAGAAGGATATGATCTTGAAATTGGCTCTACAACAACTGATTTACTCAATTCTATAAACTTTAATAGTGCGTATACAGGCCCAGCATTAGTAGCAAATGATGTATTTAGCATAAGCCCAACAGGTCAAATAGGTTTTACACCGCCCTCAGGATATTTGGGTACAGTCACATTTATATATCAAGTTTGCGATATTCCTGATCCTGGTACTGGATGTGTCCAAACTCCAGAATGTAACACTGCAACCGTAGAAGTAGATGTATATAATCAAGCACCAATTGCATTTGAGGATAATACGTCTACTGGTACTGATCAAATGATAGATATTTCAGCCTTAGAAAATGATACAGAACCAGATGGTAATCCATTTGACACTACAGGGATAATGGTAGGAGATGACATTAACCTAACTGGTATGGGGTCTACAGCTTTAGGTGGAACTGTAGTTGTTAATGCAAATGGAACCATAAAATACACTCCACCTGTTGGAGTTTCTAATGTCACAGACATGTTTTTTTATAAAGTTTGTGATGAATTAGATGATACAGTAATTTCTTCTTCAGCAGCAATGGACTCTTCTAAATGTGACATTGCTTTAGTAACCATAGATATAACAGAACCTATTGATTTAAATGTAAACAAATCAGTTTCTCCATCTTTTATTTCTTCATTGCCTCAAAATATTATATATACAATTGTAGTTGAAAACTCAAGTATATCCGAAGCAACAAATATTAGTTTGGATGATGATTTACCTTCAGGAGTAGTTTTTGTAAGTGCATCTCCTTCTCAAGGATCATACGATGATGTTTCAGGAAGTTGGTTTGTAGGAACACTGACAGCCACAGATGGTTTATCTGGTGGCACGGATGAAGCTACCCTTGATTTAGTAGTGACGCTTAATGATGTAAATGACTCATATAATTTTGTTCAAGTAAACAATGCAGATCAATCCGATACTGACTCTTCTCCAAATAATAATATGTCAGGAACACCTGCCGAAGATGATGAATCTTCAGCATTAGTATTGGCAGATGCAGATTTAGCAATTGTAAAAGACAATGCGCAGACAGAATATACACCAGGAGATCCTGTAACCTATACTATTACAGTAACAAATAATGGTCTATTAGATGTAGTAGGAGCCACGGTAACGGATAATTTCCCTGCCATTTTATCAAATATAATGTGGACAGCAGTAGCCAATGGAAATGCTGCGATACAAGGAGCAGCGTCAGGCTCAAGTGATATCTTATCACTAGTAAATATAGAATCAGGACCCGGAAATTCAATTGTATTTACAGTTATAGCGGATACAGACTCAGGTGCTTCAGGCAATTTAGTAAATACTGCAACAGTAGCAACTCCTGTTGGAGTTAATGATTCTGATCCTTTTAATAATACGTCAACCGATACAGATACACCTACTATAGTTTTTGCAGATCTAGGTATCGTAAAAGACAATGGCCAAACAGAATACACACCAGGAACATCGGTGACCTATACATTGACAGTAACAAATGACGGACCATTAGATGTAGTAGGAGCAACAGTAGCCGATGTATTCCCATCAGAGTTATCAAATGTGATATGGAGTACAGCAGTTACAGGAAATGCATCTGTACAAATACCAACATCTGGTGTAGGAGATATCTCATCATTGGTAGATATCGAAGCCGGAGCGGGTAACTTTATAGTATACAGCATCACAGCGGATATTTCTGCGAGTGCAACTGGAAACTTAGTAAATACAGCAACAGTAACAGCTCCAGTAGGAACAACAGATCCAGATCCAACTGATAATACGTCAACAGATACGGATACTCCAAATCCGATAGCGGATATAGGTATCGTAAAAGACAATGGACAGACAACATATATACCAGGAACATCAGTGACTTATACAGTGACAGTAAGTAATGTTGGACCATCTGATGTAGTAGGTGCAGCAGTAGCAGATCTATTTCCATCATCATTATTAAATGCAATGTGGAGTACAGCAGCTACAGGAAATGCTTCTGTACAAGGAGCTACTACTGGCTCAGGAGATGTTTTTTCATTAGTAAATATCGAAGCGGGTGTTGGTAACTTCATAGTATATACCATCACCGGCGATATTGATATGGGGGCAACAGGTAACTTAGTAAATACAGCAACAATAACAGCTCCAGTAGGAACAACAGATCCAGATCCAACTGATAATACATCAACGGATACAGATACACCGGACCCAATGGCGGATTTAGGTATCGTAAAAGACAATGGCCAAACAGAATACACACCAGGAACATCGGTGACCTATACATTGACAGTCACAAACGACGGACCAACAGATGTAGTAGGAGCAACAGTAGCTGATATATTCCCATCAGAATTATCAAATGTGACGTGGACAACAGAAGCGACAGGAAATGCTTCTGTAGAAATACCAACATCTGGTGCTGGAGATATCTCATCATTGGTAGATATCGAAGCAGGAGCGGGTAACTTTATAGTGTATACCATCACAGCGGATATTGCTGCAAGTGCAACAGGTAACTTAGTAAATACAGCAACAATAACAGCTCCAGTAGGAATAACAGATCCAGATCCATCTGATAATACATCAACAGATACAGATACACCGGACCCTATGGCAGATTTGGGTATCGTAAAAGATAATGGACAAACAATGTATACACCTGGAACATCGGTGACCTATACAGTAACAGTGACCAATGATGGACCTACTGATGTAGTAGGAGCGGTAGTTACAGATAATATGCCAGCGGCCTTGTCAAATGTAATGTGGACAGCGGTGGCCAATGGTAGTGCCTCAATAGCAAATGCCTCAGGTTCTGGGAATATTTCAGAATTAGTAGACATAGAATCAGGCGCGGCAAATTCAGTAGTGTATACAATTACAGCTGATATTGCAGCTGGAGCGACAGGTGACTTGGTAAATACAGCGAACGTTACACCACCAGTAGGGACAACAGATCCTAATCCTACAAATGATATGTCAGCGGATACGGATACACCAGATCCGATGGCTGATTTGGGTATAGCAAAAGACAATGGTCAAACGATGTATACACCGGGAACATCAGTGACTTATACAGTGACTGTAACCAATGATGGACCATCTGATGTAGTAGGCGCAGCAGTTACAGATCTATTCCCGTCCGAATTATTAAATGCAATGTGGACAACAGCAGTTACCGGAAATGCCTCATTACAAGGAGCAACAACAGGCTCTGGTGATGTCTTTTCATTAGTAGATATCGAAGCGGGTGCAGGTAATTCTATAATTTACTCTATCACAGGTGATATTGCAGCTGGGGCAACAGGTAATCTATCAAATACAGCAACAGTTACAGTACCAGTAGGAACTACAGATCCAGACCCATCTGATAATACATCAACGGATACGGACACACCAGACCCAATGGCGGATTTGGGTATTATAAAAGACAATGGACAGACTACATACGTAGCGGGAACATCAGTTACCTATACATTGACAGTAACAAACGACGGACCAACAGATGCACTAGGAGCAACAGTAGCGGATATATTTCCATCAGAATTATCAAATGTGATGTGGACAACAGTAGCAACAGGAAATGCTTCATTACAAGGAGCAACATTTGGTTCTGGAAATATTTCTTCCTTAGTAGATATCGAAGCTGGTGCGGGAAACTTTATCGTTTATACGATTACAGCCGATATTGATGCAAGTGCAACAGGTAACTTGGTGAATACAGCAACAGTTACAGTACCAGTAGGAACAACAGATCCAGATCCAACTGATAATACATCAACGGATACGGACACGCCAGACCCAATGGCGGATTTGGGTATCTTAAAAGATGATGGACAAACTGAATACAATCCAGGAACATCAGTTACCTATACGATTACAGTAACAAACGACGGACCATCTGATGTATTAGGAGCAACAGTAGCCGATATATTCCCATCAGAATTATCAAATGTGCTGTGGACAGCAGCAGCCAATGGTAATGCTTCAATAGCAAATGCCTCAGGTTCTGGGAATATTTCAGAATTAGTAGACATAGAATCAGGTGCAGCAAATTCAGTAGTGTATACAATTACAGCTGATATTGACCCTGCGGCAACTGCAGATTTGGTAAATACGGCAACCGTATCTACACCAGTAGGGACTACAGATCCAAACCCTTCAAATAATACTTCTACAGATATTGATACAGGAATAATAACTAATCCTTCTATTCAGGTTACGAAAGCATTAACTGATCTAGAAGAACAAGCTAACGGAGATGTAAAACTGACTTTCGAATTGGAAGTTACTAATACAGGAGATACTTATTTAGAAGATATTACGCTTACAGATCCATTATCTTTCATTCCAGCCGCTGATCCAGCTTCTCAGAATATTTCTGTGATAGTGAGCAATATTTCTGCTGATACACCTCCAACAGCAAATGATCCAGGGTATGATGGAGATAGCGATATTAATATACTTGTTGGTAATGATGGAGTAATGCAGCCTGGACAATCATTTACTGTGACACTCATGGTAGAAGTAAATCCGACTCTTTTCTCTATGCTACCACAGCCGGTTACAAACCAGGCGGATGCTGGTGGTATTCCAAATGATGTAGGAGGGAATGTTTATATTAATCCTTTGACAGGAGTACCATATGTAGCAGGTGAGGTTCAAGATCTTTCTGATGATATGACAACAGATAATCCAGACGGAGGTACACCAGAAGATCCTACACCTATTATAATTCCAGGAAAAATTGACTTATCAAAACAACTTAATAGTATTGCAAATCCTGCAGTTAGTGGACTGGCAGGAAATGTAGATGCGTCATATACATTCAATATATGTAATACTGGAGGATCAAATATATCTGGTCTTAGTTTAGAGGATAATATTAATAATGAATTTGGTAGTGGTTTTGTAGACATAACGACTTCTCCTGTAATAGGAGTAAGCACTGCAACCCTGGACCCTACAGTCTCAAACAGTTATACAGGATTTTCACCTAATCTAAACATGCTAGTTGGCACAGATGGAGTACTTGCTCCAGGAGAATGTGTAAGTATTATGCTTACTGTAGAAATTGATTTGGATATGATGCCAGATCCTGCAGAAAATCAAGCAACAGCAACTGCCAACGATGATGGTACTGGAGAGACAACTACCGACGACTCTGATAATGATGCACCTACAGGCACACCAAACGGTGATACCACAGGTGACGATCCAGATGATCCTAATAGTGATGATGATGATCCAACACCATTCCCACCTACACCGTCAATTGATGTAGCAAAGAGTGTCAACACATTAAATAATTCGCCTACAAATGCAACAAGTTACTATGTAACCTACAGGCATGTAGTTCAAAATACTGGTAATACTGTATTAGAGAACTTAAGCTTGACAGATGATATCGTAACGATTTTATGTGGCGGATATGTAGGTACTACAAATATAAATGTACTTAATGTAGATGCAGATACACCCCCAACCTCAGCTGTTGCAACAACAGTTATGAATGGATTGAATGATGCATTGAATAATGATGGGCTGCTAAATCCAGGAGAATCATTCATTGTAGATATTACAGTAGAAATGGATAATTCAATGACCACTTGTCCACAACCATTCCTTAACCAATCAACATCTGAAGGACTTCCTACAGATGGAGCGGGGACTCCTCTTGTAGATCCAGCTGATGGTATGGATTACATGGACGGAGATATAACAGATACCTCAGATAGTGGTACAGATGCTGATGGTGCTAACAATGGTGCGCCAAATGACACTGGTGGATATGATGATCCAACACCTCTAAGCGTAGCTGGAATAATAGGAGTAGTGAAATCAATCACTTCGACTACCGTTGCTGCTAGCGGTATTGCAGGGAATTATGATGTAACTCAAGTATTCTATATTGAGAATACCGATGGAAATAATATAATAAATATCCAATTGACAGATGATCTAGCTGTTCAATGGGGTAGCGCTTTTGTAGGTGTTACTACTGCGCCAGTTGTGACAACAGTTGGTGCTGATGGAGCTACAACAGACCCTACAGCAAATGCTGCATATGATGGAGTATTTGACGTTAATTTATTGAGTACTGACGGAGAGTTGTCACCAAGCGAATTTATTAGAGTAACACTAGTAACAGAAATCAATGCGAGTGAAGTAGGTACAAATGGACTTATGAATCAAGCAACAGTAACTGGTATCGATGAAAATGGTGCGATGCTAACAGATCTATCTGATGATAGTACTTCATCAGGATCGGCAAACGATGAAGATGCAGATGGAGATAATCCAGGAGGAGCTGGAGATGATGGTGCTATGGGTACTAATAACCCTACACCATTACTCATACCTGAGATAAGTACGACCAAAGCTGTGATCAATACTCAACCAGCAGCTAGTGGAACAATTGGAAATTATGACGTAACCTTTGAGTTCATACTTCAAAACACAGGTACTACAATACTTGAAGACATATTTTTGGATGATGATTTTGCCATTCAATTAATACCGGCATTTGTAGGCGTTACAGTAGATGCAATAATTACTTCTTCAGGGGCATCTGAAGATCCAATAACTGGAACTGGCTCAATGTTACTTGCAGGTGACGGAACACTTCTACAAGGAGAATCTGTTACAGTACAAGTAGTTGTAGAGTTAGACGCAAGTATGGTTCCAGCAACAGGTTTAAGCAATCAAGCAACAGCGATAGGATCTCCGACTGATGGTATGGGTAATACCTTGCCAGATCCCAATGACCCTGCAGGTGTAACTCCACTAGGAGATGTCAACGATTTATCAGATAGTGGACAAGATCCAGATGGAACAAATCCAGACGAGCCAGGAGATATGGGAACACCAGATGATCCAACACCAATAGTACTACCAGGTGAAATAGCTTTAACAAAGACTTTATCATCAGTACCAGTACCTGCAACAAGTGGGTTGATAGGTAATTATGATGCTAGCTATACCTTTGAAATTTGTAATATAGGTGGTGTAGACTTAATAAATATAGACTTAGTAGATGATTTAAGTAGTGAGTTTGGCGCTGGATATGTGGGCGTTACGACTTCACCATCGGTTAGTTTAGCAGGAATAAATGTTAGTTTAGCGGATCCTACTGCCAATAGTGGATTTACAGGATATAGTCCAAATAATAATTTATTGAATGGAGATGGAGGCCTTGAAGTAGGCGAATGTATCGAAGTAAATATGACAATAGAGGTAGATGCAGGACTGATGCCAGATCCAGCATTTAATCAAGGAGAAGCGACAGGAGAAGATCCGATGGGAGAAGACGTAAGTGATCTTTCAGATGATTCAACAGATTTAGATGGAGATATGACACCGGACAATGAGTCGGGCGGAGGAGATGATCCTACAGAATTCCCACCAATTCCTGAAATCAGTGTTACCAAGAATTTGGTAATGAATGAAGTGCAAGAAGATGGAGATGTTAAAATGACTTTTGATTTCATCATAGAGAATACGGGTAATACGTATTTAGATATGTTGACTTTAACAGATCCGCTATCGTTTTTACCAGCGGCAAATCCATCGAGTCAAAATATAACAGTAGCGGTAACAAACTTAAGTTCAGATTCAGCTCCGACTACAAATAGTGGAAGTTACAATGGGGTAGGTGACATAAATCTTACTTTAGGCACAGATGGATTAATGGGACCAAACCAGCAGTACAAAGTTACGATGATGGTAGAGGTAAATCCAATAACATTTGCCTTGGTAATGCCACAGCCAGTAACAAATCAGGCAATAGCAAGTGGAATACCTACAGATGATATGGGTACACCAATCAACGATCCAACAACAGATGTGCCATATGCAATGCCAGTAATGGATACATCAGATGATGGAATAGATCCTAATACAGATAATCCAGGATTTCCGGGAGATATGGGTACTCCAGATGATCCTACACCAATAACATTACCAGGAGTAATAGCGGTAGAAAAGACATTGGTAACAATAGTACCAGCTATTGCAGTAGGAAATGCCTTAGCTGACTACACTTTTGAAGTATGTAATATAGGTGGAGTGACCCTATCGAATCTAAATTTACTAGATGGTTTAAGCAGTCAATTTGGAAGTGGTTTTGTAGGAGTAACTAGTGCACCTAGTATAACAGGAGGTACGACTACAGCGACAACAAATTCTGGATATACAGGATTTTCTCCTAATGTAAATATGTTGAATAACAATGGCTTGCTTTTGGTCGGCAATTGCTTTACAGTAAGTTTACAGGTAGAGTTAGATATGGACATGTTGCCAGATCCAGCGGAGAATCAAGCTGAGGCAACAGGAGATGACCCTTTAGGAAATACAGTAACAGATCTATCAGATGATGCAACTGATATAGACGGAGATACAATTCCAGATAATGAAACTGGTGGAGAGGATGATCCTACAGGACTTCCATTTTTCCCAAATATTCAAGTAGCAAAGAGTATAAATACAACAGTAGCTTCACCAATAGCGGATCACTATTATGTGACTTATAGACACGTAGTAGAGAATGTTGGAAATACAGTACTAGAAGAATTCATATTAACAGATAATATGATAACAGCATTGCAAGGTGGATATGTTGGAACAATAGATATCAATGTGTTGACGGGAAGTCCAGCAGCGATGAACTTACCAGTAGCAAATGCGATGACGACTGTGATGGATGGGGTAAATAATTCATTAGATGGAATAAGTGGTTTACTCAATCCAGGAGAACAATTTATCGTAGATATTACAGTAGAAGTAGATGTAACAGCAATAATTGGAACACAGCCACTATTGAATCAATCGACTATAGAAGGGACACCAACAGATGGCTCAGGGGTAACATTAACAGCGCCAGATACAGGCGCTCCTTATATGACAGGAGATGTAACAGATATCTCAGATAGTGGAACAAACCCAGAGAGTAATAACCCTGGAGCACCTAATGATTCAGGAGGATCAGATGATCCGACACCATTGAGTTTGCCAGGTCAAATAGGAGTAGTGAAAACTATTACAGGAACAACACCATCAGCAAGTGGTGTTTTAGGTAATTATGATGTTACAATAGATTTTGTGATCGAGAATACTGGAAGTGTTAACTTGACGAACATAGATCTATCAGATATGCTTTCAGCTCAATGGGGAAGTGCATATGTGGGAGTAACCATAACGCCAGTAATTACAGTAGCGGGAGGAGATGTGACAACAGCAGATCCAACGGTAAATGCGAGTTATAATGGTGATTTGGACAGTGAGATGTTAAATGGAGATGGAGAATTATCACCGGATGAACAAATTACGGTGCAATTAGTAGTAGAAGTAGATGCAAGCGAGTCACCAGCGGTAGGATTAGAGAATCAAGCGACAGCGAGTGGATCAGACATATTGGGCAACGAAATTACAGACTTGTCAGATGATAATACAGGATCAACGGATCCAGCAGATCCAGATGGAGAGAATATGGATGGAGAAGGAAACACTCCAGGTGGGACGAATGACCCGACTCCATTATTGATACCAGAAATTAGAACAACAAAAGAAGTTGTAAACTTAACTCCTTCTGCAACGCCAGGAAATAGTTATTTAACCTTCTCTTTTGTTATAGAAAATACAGGAACAACACCACTTACCGATATTAGATTATCAGACGATATGGTGCAACAATTCAATGATGCATGGGTGGGTGTTGTAACTAGTCCAATGATTATATCATCATCGGCGACCACAGATCCAGTCATGGACAATCCATGGAATGGAGGTAATGGAAATGGATCAATATTTCAGTTTAGCGGAGACAATATGTTTAACAATAACACAGGGGTAATGTTACCTGGTGAAGTTGTAGTTGTAGAAGTTACCATTGAAGTGATTAATCTTAATATTGATAATCCACAAACTAATAGAGCAAGGGTTAGAGGTGATGTGCCTGATGGAAATACAGTACAGGATAATTCAGATAGTGGAAATGATCCAACAGGAACAAACCCGGATGAACCAGGAGATACAGGTGGACCAAATGATCCGACTCCAATACCTCCAATACCTTCAATTAATGTTGCTAAATCCATAAGTAATATTTCGAATGCATCAAGTGGAGTAGAAGGTAACTTTGATGTGGAATATACTTTTATAATCCAAAATACAGGTACTGCTACTTTAGATAATGTGAGTTTAATGGATGACATTCAGTCTCAAATTGGAGGAGCATTTATAAGTGTTATGAATGGACCAACTATTGATGGTGCAAGTACAGCTGCAGTTACTGGAGGACCAAATGCTGCATATGCTGCATCAGGAATGCAAACAGAATTATTGGATTTGACTGGAGATTTAGAGAGATTAGAAACTATTGTAGTAACTGTAACAATTGAAATTGACCCAGATGCTGATGGTATAATTTATAACAGTGATTTTGAAATGGAGAATCAGGGTACTACTTCAGGAGATCCTCTTGATATCAATGGTGATCCATTGATAGGAGTTGATGGAAACCTCGTAGACCCAGTCACAGATGATTCAGATAATGGAATTGATGCAACGACAGATAATGGAGAAGGAGGATTTGACGATCCAACACCTCTTCTATTACCAAGTATTGGAGTAGCTAAATCTATTGCAGAAGTTGTTGAAGCGTCAAGTGGAATTGAAGGTAACTTTGATGTTACCATTAAATACGTAGTAACAAATGCTGGAAATACAGTACTAGCGCATATAAGTTTAGTTGATAACATTATGGCACAATGGGGAACACCATTTATTGGTGTCACCACTATGCCAAATATTACAACGAGCAACGTTTCAGTAGGGCCAAATGAAAATGCTGGTTATGCGGGTATTGCAGATTTATTAGTGCCTGCGATGACTGATATGATGGAACCAGGACAATCGTTTATGGTAGAAATTACTGTGGAAGTAGATCCTAGTTTATCGGGAGGAATGACATTAATGAATCTAGCTACAACAATGGGAACACCTTTAGATCCAGATGGAATTCCGATTCCAGGTGTAACAGTCACAGATGATTCAGATAATGGTGTAAATCCAACTGGAACAAATGAAGAGGGAGGAAGTGACGATCCTACACCACTTGATTTACCAAGTATTGGCTTAGCCAAAATGGGAGGCACGGCTGTTCCAGTAGTAGGGATGCCAGGCTTTTATGATATTGATTATACATTTATAGTTGAAAATACAGGAAATATTGTTTTAAATGAAGTTTCACTAATAGATGACTTTGGTGGACAATTTGGTTCAGCATTTGTCGAAATCACAAGTGCACCAATGATTACTGGAGGGACAGCAGCTGTACCAGGAGGCACAAACCTTGGGTATTTAGGACTTGCCGCTCCAAATAATGAAATGTTGAATGGAGCAGGTATTCTTGAGCCTCAAGAAAACATTATTATTAGTCTTACAGTTAGAGTAGATGCTACTGTTGTAAGTGACCCTAATAATTCATTGACAAATCAAGCATTAGCAACTGGTATTGACCCAGATGGGAATCCGGTAGAGGATGAATCTGATGATGGAAGCGATCCAGAAGGTGGAGATGATCCAACAACAACAACTTTACCTTGTTATACTGAAATTGTGTGTCCTTCTGTTGGAAGTGATATATTAGTTAGTAACGATTTAGGATGGTGTGCAGCAATTGTGAATCTTCCATTGACAACTGTAAATTCAAATTGTGCAGGAGTTGATGATGGAGATGTTCAATATATGCTATCATTAGATGCTGTAAATCCAGCAACAAATATTACAGTGATAGCTAATACATGGATTACTGGTCAGCCAAGTGGGTTGATGTTTGCTGAAGGAACTACAACTATTACTTTTAGAATAGATCCTACAGCAATACCTGGAACAGCAACAGTCGATCCAGCTACATGTGGATTTAATGTTACAGTTGTTGATAAACAAAATCCGACAGTTATCTGTCAGGATATTAATGTCTACCTAGATGCTAGTGGAACTGCAACAATTTCCGCAGCGGATATAGATGGTGGAACGACAGATAATTGCGATACACCAATATTAAATATCGATATATCAAATTTCGATTGTAGTAACTTAGGATTAAACAGTGTAACACTTACAGCACAAGACAGTGAGGATAATATTGATTCTTGTGTTGCTTCAGTTTTTGTACTTGATATTATTCCACCAACTATTCAAATGGTTGCTGAGAATGATACTGTTGATTGTGACGGGACTGGAAACTCAACTGATTTAGCAGCATGGTTAAGTAATAATGCTGGAGCGACGTTTACAGATAATTGCCCTTCTGTAATTGAAACTTCTTATGTTTTAATTCAAGATACTAACCAATGTGGTCTAACGGGAGTAAATACATATTTATTTACAGTTCAAGATGGAAGCTCAAACTCGGTTAATTATGAAGCAAGTTTCATAATCCAAGATACATTAGCACCAACATTGACAGCGATGGCGATGCCTTTAGAGGTAGTATGTGATGGCGATAATAATGTAACAGAGTTGTTAGATTGGTTGAATGATAATGGAGGCGCGACAGCTTCAGATATTTGTGGTACTGTAACATGGAGTAATGACTATGGACAAGTAGATGCTGGCGCATGTCAAGGTACAGGCAGTATTACGGTTACGTTCACAGCGACGGATGCGTGTGGTAATTCTACACCGACAACAGCGACGTTGACGATATTGGATGAGGTAGCACCTTATTGGACGATAGATCCACAAGATGTAACCTTCGAGTGTAATGATAGCATTGATCCATTGATGCAGATCGAGACATGGTTGGGCGCACAAGGATTTGGAGATGCAGCGGATAGTTGTAGTGTAGTAACCTATTCTAATGATTATGTAGCATTAACACCAACATGTGGAGCGACAAGTAATGCAGGAACTGCGTTAGTGACATTCACGGCAACAGATGCGTGTGGAAATGCAACACCAAGAACAGCAACAGTAACAGTAGTTGATATGACTGCACCGATCATCACATCTCCATCGATCGATGAGACAGTAGAGTGTGATGGAGGAGGAAATGCAGCGGAATTAGCGGCATGGTTAGCGATGAATGGCGGCGCGACAGTATTAGACATGTGTAGTGATACAACATGGAATACACCGATTTTACTAGAAACAATAGACAATTGTGGCGGAACACAAGAATTAATATATGCCTTCAGTGCACAAGATGCATGTGGAAATCAATCAGATACGACCATAGCGAGTTTCATAATAATAGATACGACATCACCGAGCATGGATACCGAAGCTATGGATATGTCAATCAACTGTAATGGGACAGGAAATACAATGGATCTACAAACTTGGTTGGATGACAACGGAGGAGCGGAAGCATCAGATATCTGTGGAACAGTATCATGGGAGTATGACTTGATCCAAGAAAGTGATCTATGTGATTTGACAGGAAGTGGCACGTACAGATTTACAGCTACAGATCAATGTGGCAACACAAGTACGACAGAAGCAACCTTTGAGATCACAGATACAGAAGCACCGATGCTCACAGCAACAGCGATGGGTATAGAAGTAGTATGTGATGGAGATAATAACATTACAGAATTACTAGATTGGTTGAACAGTAATGGAGGCGCAACGGCAACAGATAATTGTAACGATGTAACATGGAGTAATGACTATGGACAAGTAGATGCTGGCGCATGTCAAGGTACAGGCAGTATTACGGTTACGTTCACAGCGACGGATGCGTGTGGTAATTCTACACCGACAACAGCGACGTTGACGATATTGGATGAGGTAGCACCTTATTGGACGATAGATCCACAAGATGTAACCTTCGAGTGTAATGATAGCATTGATCCATTGATGCAGATCGAGACATGGTTGGGCGCACAAGGATTTGGAGATGCAGCGGATAGTTGTAGTGTAGTAACCTATTCTAATGATTATGTAGCATTAACACCAACATGTGGAGCGACAAGTAATGCAGGAACTGCGTTAGTGACATTCACGGCAACAGATGCGTGTGGAAATGCAACACCAAGAACAGCAACAGTAACAGTGGTTGATCTGACGAAGCCAGATGTAAGTAATCCTGCTACTGATATGACAGTAGAATGTGACGGTGCTGGAAATACGAATGAACTCAATGCTTGGTTAGATGACTATGCAGGTGCATCATGGGATGACACTTGTGGAGATGTAACTCCAAATGATCCAATCCTACTGACTACAATAGAAGGATGTGGATTGACCAATGAGATGAGATATGCCTTTACGGCGACTGATCCATGTGGTAATGTATCTGATACTACTATAGGAATCTTCATTATAGAAGATACAACACCACCTACAATCAATCCTGATGCTATGGATATGACAGTGGAGTGTGATGGCATAGGTAATGATACAGAGCTTGATACATGGTTAGATAATATGGCTTCAGCAGGTGCAACAGATGCATGTTCTAATGAAGCAATTATTGTAGAATGGGATCTTGTAACAGAAGAGGATTCTTGTGGAATTACGGGTATTCAGGAGTACAGATTCACATTTATTGATAATTGTGGAAATAGTAGCACAACTGAAGGGTCATTTACAATAGAAGATACTACTCCTCCTGTAATCATGGGCGGAATGGACTACTTTGGCGAATGTGATCAATCTAATGCAAATAACGACGACGAGCTATTAAGTTGGTTAAATAATAGAGGTGGATCAACAGCAGAAGACATGTGCGGTTCTATCGTATGGTCAAATAACTATGACGTAGCTAACTTCGAAGACGGATGTAATGACAGCAGAAGTATTGATGTAACATTCATTGCAACGGATGAATGCAGTAACGAATCTGAAATCACATTGAACTTCAGTACAGGTGACAATACGCCACCAGTATTTACAAATTGTCCGAGACCACCAGTTATTGTGGATGCACCAGAAGGATGGTGTAGTGCATTTGTTAATTTCTCATTACCTCTAGCAACTGATAATTGCGGAGAGCCAATTGTAGAACAAACTGACAGTACTGGTTTCAGTACAGGTGATTTATTCCCTGTTGGACTTACGGTATTAGAATTTACGGCTACTGATTCTTGTGGAAACGAGACGATGTGCGAAATGAAGATTGTAGTTAATGATTTCCATACACCACCAACGATCACATGTCCTGCGGATGTAGAGACAGTAAGTGATCAAGGAGAGTGTGGAGTAGTAGTCAATAATATAGCACCAACGGCAGAAGATAACTGTCCTGATAATCTCGCCATCATATACGAGGTGAAAGATGAGTTCGGAGTGACAATCGAAGAAGGTATCGAAGATGCGAGTGGAACAGAATTTCCTGGAGGAACTAGTACGGTAACATATACAGTATTTGACCAACCGATCGTATTGATCACAGAAGTATTGCAAGATGGTACGACATCAGGCATTGAGATTGGAAATCTTGGTCCTGCAACGATGGATATCACTTGTGCGACTGTGACTAGAATATCAGCAACAGATACAGTATCATTCATTCTACCGACTGGTACATCACTAGCGGTAGGGGATGTATACACGTATGACTTCCCAGATGCAATAGCGGCGGGCGAGCAAGCAACATATCAATTGTTATTCCTTGATCGAGTAGTTGACGAGTTGACGATCAATAATGGTCAGCTTGACGGTGAGAATATATTCAGAATAGACCCAGTAGACAATGATAATCCGTCAGACTGGATGGTAGCGAATGATTGTAGTCCAGGAAGTTATGGTACTTACAATCCTGAGTTGCCAATATTTACAGACAATGGCAGCAATGCATCGTTCCAAAGCGAAGCACCTAGTATGACACAATGTAGCTTTACAGTTACAGTGGTCGATATCGAAGCGCCGATGTGTGCTACCCAAGACACGATGACATTCACCAATATGGCGATTGTTATCGAAGATGGTACATGCGCAATAAGCTCACAAGTAATCGTCGAAGCTGGAATTGTAGGAGATGTGAATATTCAGGATTTCTTAGCGACGATAGATAATGCAGGAGCAATCACAGCATTACTCGAAAGTCCAGAAGGAACTGAAATTGTACTCTTTAGCGGATTGTGTGATGGTACTGAGAATATCGATGTATCTATCGATGATCAAGCAGTCTCAAACATCCAAGGTGCAAGTTGTAGTCCACTAGGGAATGGAAATGCATACAAACCGATGGATGCATTCAAAGCATTCTATGGTGAAGAAGCTGAAGGAATATGGACATTATCGGTCTTTGCTGATAGTCCTGTGACAGGTTCACTTAATAGTTGGACATTAGAAGTATTGACCAACGAAGCTTATGCTCAGATGGATACGATAATTTCGAATGATCCAACAGTATGTGAGGCAGAATTTACTTGGATACACCCAGTATTCGTGGATAACTGTTGTGAAGGTTCGATGACGGTACAGTATGACTTCTCAAATGCAGTGACAGGTATTACGAGCACAGAGACTGATAATATTCTTACAGCAAGTGGATTCATCGATTTGGATGGAACAGAGGTGACAAGAACATTTGAAGTAGGTGTGACAGTAATCACTTATACACTGACTGACCTTGGAGGAATTGTAAGTTCATGTGGATTCACAGTGACGGTGAATGATGACGAGCCACCAATGTTCCCTGATGGGTGTGAAGACCTAACGATCTTCCTAGAACCAGGAGAATGTGAAGGTATGTTACCTTTTGCCAACATTCCTGATGTGACAGATAATTGTGGTGTTGATAGCATTGCTTATTTCCTCAATGGAGAGCAACTAGATATAGGTTACATCCCTATCGGAGAAAATGCAGTGACACTTATAGCAACAGATATATATGGTAATATGGACAGCTGTACATTCAATTTGAACGTGGTAGAATTCATACCAGATAATAATACAATGTCTTGTAACAATTCGATCAACTTATCATTAGGTGTAGATTGTATAGCAATATTGACCGCAGATATGATACTCGAAGGAGGACCATATAGATGTTATGATAACTATTGTATAGAAGTTACTACAGCTTCAGGTATAGTTGTAGATGCAACATTTGATATTACTGATGTTAATCAAACATTTACAGTAAGCATTACAGATTGTCTAGGTAGCGGTAATAGTTGTTGGGGTACAGTAACTATTGAAGAGAAACTTCTTCCAGAAATAGAATGTCCTGCAGATATCAATTTGTCTTGTAATCAAGACCCTAACGAAAGGTTTGAAGATGGACATCCTCTAGCAGGACAATTAATCTCCGGTGAAGCTAGTCTTTTGACTTGTGAAGCAAATGCGACAATCACTTTTATTGATGATGTATTAGACGGAGGAGAATGTGGAGATCCTAGAGTTCAAATCTTGAGAAGATGGAGAGTAACTGATAATGCTGGCAACTCTGCTACGTGTGATCAGCTGATTACTGTCTTACCATACGATCCAGCGGATGTAGTGTTCCCAGGAGACTTTATTTTACAAGATGCATTTAGTTGTTCTTTAGTAGATACAAATCCTGAGATTATCCAACCTGATAGTACTGGAAAACCTACTTTAAGTGAACAATCAATATTTGGAAATAGCTACTGTGATATCAATATTAGTTTCTGGGATGAAATATTCCAAGACGCTAACTGTGTATCAGGATATGAGATCCATAGGCACTGGGGTATATCGAATGAATGTATGCCGATTGTGGATGGTGTAAATCCATTGAAGCATATCCAGAGAATAAAGGTGGGAGATATTTCAGCACCTACTTTATATGATCTCGATGATGTAACCTTGAGCACTAACGTATGGGATTGTTTCGGAACATACGTATTGCCAGAAGTAGTACATGAAGATGATTGTAGTAATTATACTGTAAAGTGGAACGTGTCATATGGACAAGTGGATGAAGGGGTATTATATAATTTACTTCCAGGAGCAACAGAAGTAACTGCAAGAGTCACTGATGCCTGTGGCAATGTTGCTAATAGTTCGTTCATAATAACTACATTGGATATTACCTCTCCAACAGCAATTGCTCTACAGAATATTGTTATCAGTTTGACATCATCTTCTGAGGCAGAAGGTTCTGCAAAGTTATACGCAGCAAGTGTTGACAATGGAAGTCATGATAATTGTGGTGATGTATGGGTTGAAATTAGAAGAGAGTCAGACGAATGTGAAGTTTCAGGAAATACTACTTACAATGCTGATGGACACTTTAATGATGGTAGTTCGAATCCAAATAGTCCAAATTATGACTCAGATGGAGGCCAATTTGTTAAATTCTGTTGTGATGATATATACAATGCAACAGTTGACATTGACGAAGATGGTGTACTTGATCCAGGATATGTAAAAGTATGGATGCGTGTATGGGATGATGGTGATGGTGATGGAATCTATGGATCAGAAGGAGATAACTTTAATGAAGCTTGGTCATTTGTAAAAGTGGAAGATAAGTTAGCACCTCAGATTACATGTCCGCCAGATGTGACAATCACTTGTGATATGGATAGAGAAGACCTCGATGTGGTAGGAGCTGCAACTGGCTTCGGGTCATGCGGACCAGCGGAGATCGAGTACAATGATATCATTGTTAATCTATCAACATGTAACGAAGGATTTATAAGAAGAAGATGGAGCATTGTTGGTAGGTCGGATATATTCTGCGATCAGAATATCGTAATTGAAGGTATAGAAAGTACGCCTGTATCTGTAAGTTTCTCACAAGTGGGTGACTTCACAGCAGAGGGATGTCCTGACAATATCGCAATTGGTGAACCAACTTGGTCTGGAAGTCCATGTGATCAGATTGGATATACTGTTGAGACAGATACCTTCTTATTTGAAGATGGAGCTTGTTACAAATTATTGAATCACTACACTGTAATAAATTGGTGTACTTACGATCCAAATGATGCAAATCCAATAGGTATTTGGGAACATACACAAGTAGTGAAAGTAACTGATAATACATTACCAGTTATTGAAGATTGTGAAGATCAGATGTATGCCGTAAATGATCATGGCGATAGTGATGATGATGGAAATACATGTGAGGGTATGATCACCTTAGTAAATATTGCAACAGATCCGGGTAGTGAGAATTGTCCTACAGGATGGTTGAAGTGGCAAGTATTTGTTGATCTATGGGGAGACGGTACTAACGATTATGAGTTTAGTAGTTTCTTACCACCATTTGATAATAACTTCAATGATTCTAACAATAATGGTATTCCAGATAAATTTGTGGCGCCAACAGCAAATGGAGAACAAGTAAGTATTCCATTGCCAGATATTGAAGGCAGCATGAGTAATCATAAAGTAACTTGGAAGGTAACTGATGGATGTCAAAATGTGACTTCTTGTAGCACCAACTTTATGGTTGTAGATAAGAAAGCACCAACACCGTATTGTATTAATGTTAGTTCAGCTGTAATGGCGAGTAATGGTACATTAGACATTTGGGCTGTTGACTTCAATCTAGGTTCATTTGATAATTGTACAGCGGATGAAAATCTGAGATATACATTTACAGATGTTGCACCTGAAGATGATACTAGTTATGATGAAAGCAGAATGTCATCAAGTAGAGTTTTTACATGTGAAGACGTAGAAAATAGTCCTGTAGCGGTAATGATGTATGTTTGGGATGAGAAAGGGAATTACGATTTCTGTGAAGTTTATTTATCAATCTTGGATAATGGAATTGCATGTGGGGAAGGGGCTACTATTGCTGGTAGATTAGCAAATGTAGAAGGAGAAGGTCTTGAAGATGTTGATGTTATACTTAATGCAATACTACCAGAATATCCTAGAACTGGATATTCTGATGAGGATGGTATGTATACATTCTTAGGAGCTCCGATGTCGAACATTTATGAGATCACTGCCCAAAAGAACAATGACTATACAAATGGAGTAAGTACATTAGATTTAGTGATGATCCAAAGACATATCTTAGGATTGGCTGAATTTGATTCTCCATACAAAATGGTAGCTGGAGATATAAACAGCGATGAGAAATTGAAAGCAAGTGATCTAGTTGAGTTGAGAAAGTTAATCTTAGGAGTGATCTTAGAACTGCCGAATAATGACAGTTGGAGGTTTATCGATCAAGATCAAACATTCACAGACATACTCGATCCATGGCCATTAGTTGAGTCTATAGAGTTAGAGACTACAGAAGATGATATGATGAACAATGATTTTGTAGCTGTAAAAATTGGAGATGTAAATGGAAACGCTACAATGAATCTTACAGGGATAGCTCAAAGCGAAGTGAGAGGTGCACCGTTTGAAATGTATTACAACGACAGAATAATTAATGAAGGCGAAGTTGTTGAATTAACAATACATGGTGATGAAAAAGCTGAATTGTATGGATATCAATTCACAATTGAGTCTGATGGATTGTCATTCATCGATGTGGCTGCAGATGCTGTACCTATGAAAGAAAGTAATGTAGGTGTATTATCTAAATCAGTAATTACGGTATCATATGGGGATGTCACACCAATAAATGTGTTAGAGGATAAAGCGTTATTCACTATGAAATTTAAAGCTGAGAGATCTGGATACATAAGTGAAATGATAGACATGACGAGCCTCGTAACTCCAAGTGAAGCTTACATATCAGATGCACTTAATGCGAAAGGTATAATACTGACTGCGAAACGAGATGCAGAAACATTATCTACTAACGCATTATACCAAAACGAGCCGAACCCATTCAAAGATAAAACGATGGTTGGATTCGAATTGGCGGAAGCTGGAGAAGTTACATTTACAGTGACTGATGTTGCCGGTAAAGTATTGAAAGTAGTAAATACAGAAGGGGTGAAAGGATTCAACTCCATTCCATTAGATGCTGAGGAATTCGGAATTACTGGTGTACTGTATTATACATTGGAGAGTAATGATTTCACAGAGTCTAAGAAGATGATAATTGTGAGATAAGCAGTAGCTCTTAATTGAGTTGGAGAATAAATACAGCCCTTCTGCATTCGCTTGTAGAAGGGCTTTTTTGATTTGCCATGGTCTTTTACACAGGAATAATTAGGACGGAATGGTTAGCCGTCCAGCTAAGTTCGTCAGCCATTCATATTTATGAAAATTGATCATATCGCTCAGAGCAATCATCTCAAAAAGCACATATGTCGGACATCTCGAAGATGTCCGACATATTTCACATAATCAAGCAATACTCTCCCACGACTCTATCTCCATTGCAATCCTTTCAATGTCTGTAGGGCAAAAAAGGTAAGGAATGGAAGAATAGAAGAAAAGAATGAATGGACAATCAAAATCAAATATGTCGGACATCTCAATAAATCCGACATATTTATATGAACTTAAATACATC
>CAJXUU010000004.1 GCA_913061325.1 uncultured Saprospirales bacterium
ACGAGATTTCTGCCTGTCTCGTGGGCTCGGAGATGTGTATAAGAGACAGTGTTACGACAGAGTTTGAGTCAAAAAATGATGCAGAAGTTATCTCCTCAGCAAATCCAGCTGATGAAGTTACTTCAAATTCCTACTGCAACATTAGATCAGAGAATTTCCGAAGAGTTAGAAGCTAACCCTGCATTGGACGAGGGCGATGACTATCAAGAAGTTTTTGATTTAGAGAATGGTGAAGAAGAAGCAGACGAGAACCAAAAAGAGGAAGAATTCGAACTTGACGATTATCTTAAAGAATATATAGAAGACGATCCATCTAGCTATAAGTTGAAAGGTGAAATGTACTCAACCGAAGAGGACAAAAACATTCCTATTGCTGTTCATGACAGTTTTCATGAGTTGCTAGAACGTCAGATTGGGATGCTTGATCTAGTGAACTCAGAAGACGAAGTAATTCTGCACCAAATCGTAGGATCTATCGACGAAGACGGGTATTTACGAAGAGAGCCGTCTTCAATTATAGATGACCTTATGTTTTCACAAAATGTATACACGACAGAGGAGAAAGTATTGGAAATGCTAGGACATATCCAAAGGTTTGAACCAGCGGGTGTAGGCGCCAGAGACTTGCAGGAGTGTCTGTTACTTCAATTGGAAAATAATATCAATAAAGGGTTAGAGATAAACCCAGTAGGAAAACAGTTGGCGTTAAGAATATTGGTAAATTATTTTGATGAATTTACTAAGAAGCATTACCAAAAATTACAAAAGCATCTTACTGTTTCTGAATCAGAGCTGAGAGACGCAATAGAGGAAATACTTAAGTTGAATCCGAAACCTGCAAGTGCATTCTCAGGAAGTGCTAGCCAGGGGACTAGTCAATATATCGTTCCTGACTTTATCATCCAAAATAGAGATGGTGAGTTAGAACTAACACTAAATAGCAAGAATGCACCAGACCTTCGTATCAATGATCAATACATGGATATGCTCAAAGGGTACAATGCAACTACAAACGGTCGAAAGTCTACTAAAAAAGAGAAAGAGGCAGTAATGTTTATCAAACAAAAGATAGATAGTGCAAAGTGGTTCATTGATGCGATCAAACAAAGACAAGATACTCTGTTCAGAACTATGTATTCTATCATGCAGTATCAATATGATTTCTTTTCTACAGGTGACGACAGAAAATTGAAACCAATGATATTAAAGGATATCGCAGAGATTACGGCCTTAGATATTTCAACGGTATCAAGAGTAGCAAATAGTAAATTCGTACAGACAGAGTTTGGGACTAAAAGATTGAAAGATTTCTTCTCAGAATCTCTTATGACACAAGACGGTCAAGAAGTGTCTACATTAGAAGTAAAAAACATTTTGGCAGACATCATAGTGAATGAAAACAAAAGAAAGCCACTTTCTGATGAAAAGCTGAAAGACATGCTTACGAATAAAGGGTACAATATCGCTCGTAGAACTGTAGCAAAGTATAGAGAGCAATTGAATATTCCAGTAGCTAGATTAAGAAAGGAGCTATAAAGTAAAATATTTTCCTATATGTTTTTTGCTCCAACCCTATCCACCAATTTCTGTAAAAATGGACTTGCAAAGATAAAATTGTGAAGTTCTTCATTATCGGACTGAAGGACTTGGTCTTTATTTCCTTGCCAAGCTAGTTTTCCTTCGTGAAGTAGGCAGATATTCTCTCCTATTTCCATTACAGAATTCATATCGTGGGTATTGATAATGGTTGTTATGTTATTATCATCGGTGATGTTTGATATCAACTCGTCTATAGTAATAGATGTCTTTGGATCCAATCCAGAATTCGGCTCATCACAGAAAAGATACTTAGGGTTAAGAACGATTGATCGAGCAATTCCTACTCTCTTCTGCATACCACCACTGATCTCAGAAGGGAATTTTTTATTGATTCCTTCCATGCTAACCCTCTCTAGTACTTCATTTACTCGAGATTGTTTTTCTAAAAATGACATTTTTGTAAACATGTCCATTGGAAAACGGATATTTTCTTCGATCGTCATGCTATCAAAAAGAGCGTTACCTTGGAATAGCATTCCCACCTCCATTCTTAATTCTCTCACTTGTTGCTTCGATAACGAACTGAAGTCACGATCATCATACCACACACGGCCACTTGAAGGAGCGAATAGTCCAACTAATATTTTTAGTAATACGGTTTTACCTGCGCCACTACGACCAATAATAAGGTTTGTCTTCCCAGCTTCGAAAGTAAAGCTTATACCTTTCAGTACTTCCTGGTCTCCGAATGATTTTCTTATGTTTTCTGCTCTTATCATGTCAATATCAATGCTATAATATAATCGGCTACTAGAATCAAAATAATACTGTAAACAACTGCTCTCGTACTCGCTTCTCCTAATTCTATACTTCCACCCTTCACAAAGTATCCTTGGTAACAACTTACAGAAGTAAGAATAATGGCAAATGTTGCAGCTTTTACAAACATTATAAAGATGTTATGAGGCTCGAAGAATAATCTAAGACCAGTCACATAATCATTATGAGTGAATAATCCAACAGGAACACTCGCTAAGTATCCGCCAGCTATTCCTATAAATGCTGAAACAGTTACTAACAGTGGAATCATCATAAAAGCAGCCAACACCTTAGGCATAACTAAATAAGCACTTGTGTTGACACCCATAATATCCATAGCATCGATGTGTTCTTTCTGCCTCATGCCTCCGATCTCAGCAGCCATATTAGAGCCTACTTTTCCGGCAAGTATAATGCATGAAAATGTTGGTGACAACTCTATGATCATCATATCTCTCACAATGTATCCTATGAATGAATTTGGAATAAATTGACCATCCATTTGATAATAGAACTGTGTAACGGTTACAGCACCCAAGAAAATAGAAATTAAAAATATAATAGGCAATGAACCAAGCCCAATGTCATACATCTGCCTGACCAGCTCTTTGTAGTACATTCTAATGTTTTCTGGTCTACGATATATCTGTCGTTGCCAGTCTACGAATTTGCCAAAATGGAATAATAAACTAAGTGGATTCATTAATTATTTATAGTTCGAAGCTGTAAAGATATTTAAAACTACGGAGTGGTATAATATGTTCGTTTTTAAAGTCTATTTATATCAATTTGTACTACCTAATTTTCAAAAGAAACCGTTCTATTTGCCTTCTGTGTCTTAAAACATGTACGATAGCGTGTTCCATGAGTTGTTCAATGTCGTAAGATTGCCCCCAAGAAACATGCATTTTGTTATGGTCATTTTCTTCTTCAATTGGAAGATTAGGGTTTTCTAGAAAAAGTTTTTCTGCGTATACAAACATATCGATCAACCCAGATCTATATTCTTTAATAGTACTTTTGAGTTCTTTCTTTTTATACTCGACCCTGCGGACATATTTATTTTGGATAGTATCGGTATAGTTGTATCCTGCGGATATTACATGTGTCATTATTGTTTGTACCGATCGACAATCCTCGTCTTTGGTTTC
Organism: uncultured Saprospirales bacterium; assembly: GCA_913061325.1. Taxonomy (GTDB): domain Bacteria; phylum Bacteroidota; class Bacteroidia; order Chitinophagales; family Saprospiraceae; genus CAJXUU01. The sequence goes on from CAJXUU010000004.1 coordinate 3,510, forward strand.
ATGATCTACTACTTGAGTCAATTGACGATCATTCATAGAAGCCAAAAGATCATTAAGTTCGAGAATGGATTTTTCATATTCGTCAAGGAGAGCACCAACAGCACCATTAGCTCTATATTTTTTCATTGCCAAATTTTTTATCGATCATATATTGATGCACTAATCTTCCCAGTTCCGCTAAAAAAGGAATACCCACATCATCATATTCGTATATTCCATCATTGTACGTCTGATTTTCATTTACGTGGATGGTAGCGGTAAGGAAAAATTCGATATCGTTTTTAGTATCATGTATGTATGCACAGTCTGTAAGGTACCCATAAGCAAAACCGACTTTATTTCGGATGATAATATGGTCAGGCATGGGTTCTTTATTATCCCCAAATAGGAAGAACTTAACATAACTATCATAATAATAATCGGTCTTGTCTTTGAGATAGTAATGATCCTTTGGTAATGTAGCCATTGACTCCAGAACAAACGCTCTATTGTCTTTTCCGATATTATATTGCACCTCTATGGGATAAAGGCTTGGAAAAACCAACCTTTTGAGCGACTCTTGGAGGTCATTAATATTAATAAAATTTTTTTGACTGAAGTCAAAAGGCGCTTCTATTTTTTTACCATCAGTATCTATATATGCTTTTCCTTTTTGTGTTTTTGATATTGGTGTCAACCAAGAACTCTGAGCAAATGATGTTTGACGAGTGTAAAATGAATCACCATTTTTATCAAGGAAATGAATAGAAGGCGTCCACTTGTTTTCATCAAAAGAAAAACCACCAACGCCCACTCGATGCACGATTCTACTATTGGTAAATATGCCCTTATTCCGAAGATGACTGTTGATATAATCTTGAGTAGTAAATTCGTATAATCTATTGTATGCATCATTATCACTAACCACAAACAGCTTATCTATATAGTGTGCTAATGTAGCTAACCCAGTTGCATGGGTCGTATCTGAAGTGACGGGCGTTTGTGGCGTTCGCAAAGAATCGATAGTTAAAGGTGTATTTCTATCGATGGCCACTCCTGCCTTTCGTATTTCCTCCAATTTCTGAAGTGCAAGAAGTGCGACCGGCATCTTGACGGTACTGGCAGGATAGAAATAATCATCTGGTCTAAAATTGAAAAAATGATCTTCTACAGTTACACCATCCTCGGATTTAGTTATTGGTGAAAATAGAATCTGAACTTCATATTTATCCTTGTCAGAAATTATTTTTCTAAATTTTTCTGTCCCGGAGTCAAATATTTTTTCTAAGGTTGGTTTTGGCTCACTATTATTACAGGAGTAACAGGTTAAAATAGAAATCAACAAAAGGAGAAAACACTTCATACAGGAAATTTATTTACCAAATATAAGGAGGAGAATGATATTTGGTGAAAAAGTAGTTTTATTCAGTTGTTAAATAAATATATCACAAATCTATGTTGCTATTAGCTGAGTAAAACCATACTATTCTCATTCCCTTAGAGGCATAACGATTGAAGATGATTACTTTCAATACAATAAGGAGTACAGAGATACGCTCTTTTTATTGTATCGAAAACTTTTGTGACCTATTACCTGATTGTATTATGTATAACCCGACAGGTAGGTCGACAGTAATAGATTGACTATTTCCTTGGTTTACCACTTTACCACCTGTTGTAATAACATACCAAGGCGCTCCAATTTCAATGTTAAGATTAACAACACTACCTTTTTTAATAGAATTATATTCTAGGATTTCAATCGTTTCTTGATAAACAGAACTAATAGAGGTTGTTGTACAAGCATTGTCTTTTAGGTATTCATACGCCGCAGTTAATATCTCTACTTGATTATCGAAATCAATAGTATGTCCTACTCCTTGTAGCAGATTGGTTTCTAAGCAGGCTCCATTTGACTCCATTGCCTCGACCATTGGGTAGAATCGAGTATTTGGACTATCAAGTGACCCATGAACTACATAAACAGGTTTGCCTTCTATATTCTGTGATATACCAGATACATCATTAGCGCTTATTGCAGCGCCTATAGGTAGAAGTCCTGCAAATTTATCGATATGGTTAAGTCCATAAGTGTAAGTAGCTTTACCACCCCAAGAGAAACCTATAGCATATAGTTTGGCGGGATCGATATCGTACCATTGGAAAGCTGAGTCCAATATAAATGAGGTAAAAGCGGTATCAATAGGATCATCAATCTTTCCATCTGCTCCACCATCTGGGCATACGAGGATTACGTTATTTTCCTCTGCAAAGTCAGCCAACTCTTCACACCATGTTTCACCATTCCATTTGTTAGTATTCCATGGGTGCAATGCTAAAAATGCCGCTGTAGATTCTCCCTCTACATATGAAGTTGGTATAACTAAAGAGTAATCTTTAGAAGGGTCAGTTTGGAACGCTACGCTATTATTTATTTGAGTTTGTGCTAAGGATGTCACCGAAAAGCTGATTGCCATAAAAAGCGTTGATATATATTTGATCATTATTCTAAGTTTAGTCTGAAGATGATGTAAAGAAACAGAATAATTATGGTTGATTCTATCAAGAAGTGAAGTCGATATGTCCGTCACGCTGAATTTTATTTGATTTTATGGACAATTTTGGTGCTTTCAAAAGTATGCAATTGTGAACACTTTGCTTATACAAAGGTTTCTTAACAAAGTACACAAATGAAAGAAACGATTCTCATAGCTGGTGGTACAGGCCTAGTGGGCAAGCGATTACTTGAAATGATCGATTATTCCAAGTACACAGTTAATATTCTTAGCCGAAAGAAAAAGGAGGACACTCAAAATGTCAACTATTTTACTTGGGACTTAAATAAAATGGAGATCGAAGAAGGAGCTGTGCAAGCGGACTATATTATCAACTTCACAGGCGCAGGAATAGCTGATGCAAGATGGACCAATGCTCGAAAGAAACTACTTATAAGCAGTAGAGTAAAAAGTGCAGGATTGATTAAAAAAGGACTTGAACAATCTGGTTATAAACCAAAAGCTTATATATCTGCTTCGGCTATTGGTTATTATGGAGACAGAGGTAGTGAGAAACTAACTGAAACTAGTCTCGTTGGAAAAGGATTTATGGCGGATTGCTGCAAGCGGTGGGAAGATTCAGCTCAAGAACTATATGAGCATGTTGACCGATTGGTTATAAATAGAATTGGTATCGTTTTATCTACAAATGGCGGAGCACTTCCTAAAATTCTGATGACAAAAGCAGTAGGAGTATATAACTACTTCGGAAGTGGGAGTCAATATTATTCTTGGATCCATATCGATGACCTGTGCCGCTTATTTCTTAGAAATATAATTGATGATTCTATGTCTGGTGTCTATAATGCTGTAGCACCGAAACCAATTACCAACAAAGAGTTTACTATAGGGATAAAAGATTCACTTGGTGGAATAGTGGCATTACCAGCTCCAAAATTTGGACTTAGACTGTTGTTAGGAGAGATGGCAGATGTTGTATTGAATAGCAATAGGGTATATCCAGAACGACTGGTTGATGGTAATTTTCACTATGATTATTCTGATTTAGGACTCGCTGTGAAAGACCTAATCAATCGAAATATCTAATAATTACAAATTCCCAACAATCAATTTTCCATGGTAGTAATTCAATGATAAAGTCTCATGTAATGAATGAAGGACTTTATCAGTTACTCTTCCCGCTCCAATTAATTGGATAGCAGAGTTCTTTATTTTAATCACATCATTCATTTCCTTTAGCATTTTGACTCCAAGTTCAGCTGTTTTAGCCCCACCTGAAGTTAGGATAAATTTTACAATATCTTGGTTAATGAGCATTTGGACACTCTTTATTATATTTGGAGAAGCATCAATAGCTTTATGAAAAGTAAGAGGCAAGTCTGTACATTTAGAAATAGAATCTATTGCATTTAGATCAGGCATTCCTTTAGTATCCACGGGTCCAAAAACGATTCCCGCAATATTGAATTGTGATATTGATTGGATATAGTCTTTTATATCCGCTAACTCACCATTACTATAGGTATAATCGAAGGGTTTAGGGTTTACAATTACTTTTACGGGAATGTCAAGCGAAGTAGTCACATCTTTGATCAGTTTCAAAGAAGGACTATTTCCATCAAGGTCAAGTCTATCACACAACTCTATTTGGTGTGCACCTTTTTGCTGAGCACTTAATGCGTCATTCAGATTTCCAACACAAGCCTCGAGAACCATAAATTTTATTAAAACATGTATAAAAAGGAAAAGCCCCAACAACTCTGATATAATCTGAGCGGCTGAGGCTTTTTTTGGTGGTGCCTCCCAGATTTGAACTGGGGACACATGGATTTTCAGTCCATTGCTCTACCAACTGAGCTAAGGCACCTTCCTTGCTTTTCGGAAGCGAGTGCAAATTTATAGCCTTTTTTTAATCTACCAAACTTTTTACTGTGTTTTACTCATTCGTTTGGAATTAGATTGACAGCAATTAAATAAATAAATAAAAAGCATTTTATAATGCTATGTTCATCAAGTAATTGGCTTCTAAAATTATATATTTTTAATATTAGAATTGATTTTATCAAAGGCGTTTTTATAATACACTTTCGATATCAAATACTGAATTTATGTTAAAAGTGGGTTTAATCTGTGAGGGATTCTCTTTTTTATGACTTATCCAACACGTGTCCACACCAAAATTTTGACCTCCGAGAATATCTGACATCAAATTGTCGCCAATGACGAGTATTTTTGATTTATCTGGAGGATTCGGGATGCTGTTGTATGTATATTCGAAAAAGCGAACATCTGGTTTTGCAACACCAATTTCGTCTGAAACCACAATACTATCAAACAGTTCTATCATTCCTACATGAGCCAGTCTTGGTCTTTGTGCCTCTTTCAAGCCATTGGTTATGATACTGACGATATGATTATCAGACACTTTTTTTATTAGCTCAACGGCACCTGTATATGCTTCACTAACCGCCACCATATTCTTTATGTAGGCAGTATTAAATTCGAAAGGGTCAAGTTTAGTGATACCCATTAAATCAAAAAAACCAGCAAACCTTATTTTCTTTAATGTTTCAGTATCGATCTTTTTATCTTCGAAATCTATCCAAACTTTTGCATTCTCTACCTTATAAGTTTTGTAGATGTCCTCGGTGCAGACCATATTATGGTCTAAGAAAGTTTTGAAAAGTGATTCTTTACTTGCTTTGGAGAAATCGAGAAGTGTATTATCTACATCAAAAAGAAGCCATTCGTATTTATTCATATTGTATACCTTTGCGACATCGAAAGTAATCAAAATCCGAGATAATGCCAGAATACGATTTAAATGATCCAACAGACCTAGATATCATGCGAGGCCAGTTCAATATGTATACCGCAGATGACTGGGAGGAATATGTAGAACTTGCAGAAGAAAGAAATATCGGATATAAAAATGTCAACATCCTAAAATCGGCTCAACGAAAGGCTGGAATCGGTAAGTACCTTAGCGCAAAAGTGATCAATTGGGTACTGAACTTGGTGGATCAGCTGGATGGTTGTGATGAAGATGAGGAAGAGTAATTTGCATAATTGCATAATCGCATAATCGCATAATTACTAGAATTCCGGAACCAGCCCGATAATTCTCTACACTGATCTACGTAATTGCTACACAAGCCATTTGAACGCTTTTTGAGATGACTATTTACAATTGTATCTCTTATATAATTCATCCACTTTCGCTGCCAAAATTCGATCCTTTTCGGTCACTGTATTTCCAGCATCATGAGTTGTCAGCTCTATAGTTACATTATTATACACATTTGACCAGTTCGGATGATGATTTTGCTTTTCGGCATGTATAGCCACCTCCGACATAAACGCCCACGCTTGAGTGAAGTCAATAAATTTGAAGTCTGCAACTAACTTATTATTTGTCTCTTTAAAATAACTCATTTTGTATAATTTATAATTAAATGTCTGATGCTTTGTTAAGCAAACAAATGAAACTAGCAAATAGACAGTCGAATCAATGTAAGCAATCTATACTAACTCAACATCAAAGCCCAAATTCTTTAAGTCTTCCCAATACTTAGGATAACTTTTAGTCACCACCATATAATCCTCTACTTCGATAGGAAACAATTGTGCCAACGGTCCAAATGCCATCGCCATGCGGTGATCATTGTATGTTGAAAAAGTTGGAGCCATTTCATCTCCATCTATATTTCCTTCTTGCATGTAGTATTCTAGATCTGACTTTTTGGAGAATTTGGCTGGAAGTTTTGATAGCCATATATGGACTTTAGCCAGTTCCGCTTGTAGTGCAGCGATACGGTCCGTCTCTTTAATTCTCAATGTTTGCAAGCCAGTGAATAGAGCTGAAACACCTGTTCCAGCAGCCATTGTACTCACACTTTGTGCTATATCTGGACAGTTGATAAAATCATATTCGAAGAATTCTTCTCGAGGATTTCCAGAGTTAGTAATTCTAATAGAGTTACCGATGTATTCTGTTTGAAGGCCAAAACTATTACCAATCATGGCTATAGCGCTATCTCCTTGTAGACTATCTTTCTGCAATCCTGCCAATGTAATGTCTACCTTCTTAGCGACTGCAGCTATTATATAATAGTATGAAGCCGAAGACCAATCTGCTTCCACGAAGAAGTTTTTCGCTTTATATTTTTGTGGACCGACGCTAATTGTCTGACCGATCCAGGAGTGTGACACACCAAAATATTCCATTATCTTGAGTGTCATCATCAGATATGGTCTCGAAACTAAGTCACCGACCATTGTAATCTCTAGTCCGTCAGGAAGAGTGGGCGCAACTAGAAGTAGAGATGAAATGTACTGAGAACTAATGTCGGCAGAAACGGAAACCTTACTATTTAGAGCTCTAGTTGGAGATCCAATCTTAAGTGGTGGATAGCCTTCCTTGTTCAAATAGGAGATGTCTGCGCCCATCTTTATCAATGCATCCGAAAGTGCCTTGATTGGACGCTCTTGCATTCTTTCTGATCCCGTAAGAATGTTTTCTCCCACTCTTGTTGCGAGATAAGACGTCAGAAAACGGTATGTTGTCCCTGCATGATGTGCGTCTAATTCATGACTATCTGAAAATAATAACGACTGTAAGGTCTTAGTATCATCGCTATCCGATAAGTTTGAAATATCGAATGATTCATTGCAAAGAGCTTGGATGATCAATACTCGATTAGAAATACTTTTTGACCCACTTAGTTTTATTTTACCAACTGCCGTTTGATCTGATTTGCTTACTCTTACCTTTGTCATTTACTCACAGTTATTGAGTTATAGAATTAACAAGTTGTTGAATTTATTTTAAGTAACAATAGTAAATGCCTCATATTACCGTAAGGAATGAAACAACAATAAAGTTATATTCTTCTGCTTGATCTTTTTCTCTTCTTCTACTTTAAAAAGCTTCGCCTATGCTCTGCATAGCCTACGTTTTTTGCCTTGGAGAATGAATAAAAATCTGCACATAAAAAGGTACTTTATTAATGTATCATTCCTAAGCGATTATATCGCCTTTATAATGTCAACACGATAAAACGAATCTACGAATCCACAATTCTAGCGATTCTGCATTTTATTCTTCGTCTTTCCAAATGATTTTGAGATCTTCTATTCCCCCTCTTATTGTTCTGCCAACAGGGCATCCATGTGCTGCCGCTTCGAGTATTTTCATTTCTTTCTTAGAATAGTCATTAGCGGGCATTGTTATTACGATTTCGATTTTACCGATTCGCCTTGGGTCAGATTCCATGATCTTATTCACAATCAGTTCTGTGCCATCCATGTCTATCTCGTGATTTTGTGCTGCAATACCCATAATGGTCATCATACAAGAACCGAGAGCGGTAGCAACAAGATCAGTTGGTGAGAATGCTTCTCCTTTGCCGTTATTATCAATCGGTGCATCAGTTAAGACTTTAGTACCAGATTTAAGGTGTTCAGCTTCTGTTCTTAAGCCACCGAGGTATATTACTTTTGATGTCATTCTTCTTCACTTTTGTCGTACTTAGCTCTTTTCTGTCGATCAGATTCATCGTATTTTAGAATTATTTCTTTTACTAGCCTATGTCGTACTACGTCCTCCGCCGTTAATTTTACTCTTGCTATTCCTGATATACCAAGCAAAATATCTAATGCACGGAATAATCCTGATTTTTGGTGGGCAGGTAGATCAATTTGACTAGGGTCGCCAGTAACAATACACTTGGCAGATGGCCCTAATCTTGTCAAAAACATCTTGATTTGCCCTGTTGTACAATTTTGTGCTTCGTCCAATATAATAAATGCATTGTCTAAAGTTCGACCTCTCATAAACGCCAATGGGGCTACTTCGATCACTCTTGTCTGCATGAAAAAGTCTAATTTTTCTGGTGGGATCAAGTCATTCAGTGCATCATACAATGGTCGAAGATACGGGTCTACTTTATCTTTAAGGTCGCCAGGTAAGAATCCAAGACTCTCACCTGCTTCAACAGCGGGCCTAGTTAGAATTATTTTCTTGACCAATTTGTTTTTAAGTGCTCGTACTGCCAAAGCTACTGCGGTATAAGTCTTACCTGTACCTGCAGGTCCTATAGCAAAAACAACATCGTTCATTTCACTTTTCTCAACTAGCTTACGTTGGTTTTTTGTTTTGGCTTTTATAGGTTTACCGTTATTACCATATACAATTACTTTACCTGCTCGTTTGAGATCTTCTTGTTGTATTTCATATGGATTATGCCCTTCTAATAAGTCCATGACCGCTTTTTCTGTTAAGTCAATATTTTGCCTCAGCATATTAACCATACTTTCTATTCTGGCTTTTGCTTTTTGAGTATCTTTTCTTTCTCCTGATAGCTTCAGGTTACTTCCTCGTGAAGTAATTATAAGATCTGGAAATGCCTTCTTAAGAAGGTTTAATTTAGAGTTATTTCGACCGTATAATGCCAAAGGATCTACACCGTCAATCGTCAATATGATTTCACTCAATATGTATGTATTTTATTTTTTACTTTTATTAATTTGCATCAAAACTCGATTCGTTATTATATTAGTTTTTTATTTAATATAAAAACGTGATCTTTATGCTTTGCATCGTGCTAATATCCATTTTTGTACGATCACAAAAGAATATTTAAACAGAAATAATGTCCATGATCACAAAAATTAATTTTTTGATCAAATAGGCCTATTAGAACAACGCTCTCATGCATATAGTTTCTATAACTACAGATTTTGGAATGCAGGATTATTATGTTGCTGAATTAAAAGCGCAAATATATCAACGATCTCTAGATGTGCGCATTGTAGATGTGAGCCATAGTGTTGATTCTCATGATATTGTGCAAGCGGCTCATTTTGTAGAGAATGTTTTTCGATCCTTTCCTAAAGGAAGTATCCATTGTGTTGCAGTCTATAATTATTATCAGAAAGAAAGTTCATTTATCACTTTTGAGCGAGAAGGACACTATTTTATTGGTCCTGACAATGGGATTTTTTCTCTCATGTTCGAAGATCTCAATCCAACAGAAGTGTATGAGATTGACCATAAACTACTCGGACTCGACAGCATAGCAAAGATTATCGGTTGGACTTCTAATTACTTAGCCAATGGAAACCCTATCAACGAAATAGGAACAAAACGTTCGGAGATCAACCAAAAGATGGGCATCAAACCTGTTGTCGTCGGCTCTCAGATTCGAGCAACGATCATTCATGTTGATCATTATGAAAATGTTGTGATCAACTTAAAAAGAGACAAATTCGAGAAGATTCGTTCAGGACGAGATTTTCAGATTTATTACAAACAAAAAGACCCAATCACCATGATTTCTGAAAACTATGGTGATGTGGCTATAGCAGATGTGATGTGTTCCTTCAACACTGCAGGATATATGCAGATTGGTATAAATATGGGCAAAGCATCTTCTATGCTCAATCTAAATAAGAACGAAACCATCCAAATTAATTTCTTAAACCGATGATAACACGATTCGTAAAACTGACTTTCAAAGAAGACAAGATCGAAGACTTCATTAATATATGGAATGAAAGTCGAGAAAAAATAGCTCAATTTCATGGATGTAATTTTGTAGAAATGCATAGAGCTATATTTCCTGAAAATGTCTGCTTTACACATAGCATATGGGAAAATGAATACGCTCTGAATGAATATCGACACTCTGAACTGTTCCAAATGACTTGGGCTAAAACCAAAGTGCTCTTCGGTGACAGACCAGAAGCGTGGAGCCTCCATACCCACGGACACGAGGGAAGTATCAGTAAATAAAAGTGTATTTCGTTATTACTCATATGTGTCAAACCCTTGCCTCGAAACCGAAATTTAGAATCTAGTACTTTATTTTTGAAAAAATAAATACACCAATGAAAAAGATCAGTTGTAATACGTATGACATACACATCAATAATTGGGATGCTGTAAATGAGTATATCACAAGAGGTAATTACTCTTCGATCATAATTATAGTTGACGAAAACACTTCGGAGCATTGTTTGCCAACCTTAGCGGGGACATTGATTCAGAAATTTGATATTATAGAAATAGAAAGCGGTGAAATCAACAAAGATCTAGACACATGCAAAGGAATCTGGGAAACCATGATTGATTTTGGTGCGGACCGTCATAGTTTATGCATCAATCTTGGTGGTGGTGTGATCGGTGATATGGGCGGATTTACAGCCAGTACTTTCATGAGAGGGATGGATTTTATTCAGATGCCAACAACTCTTTTGTCTCAGGTAGATGCTTCTGTTGGAGGGAAGTTAGGTGTTGATTTTAATACTTACAAAAACTTGATAGGAGTCATAAAAAATCCAGGGGCGGTATTTATATTTACAGACTTCCTTGATACACTACCTATTGAACAAATCATAAGTGGCTATGCAGAAGTCATTAAACATGGGTTGATAATAGATGCAGATGCGTACTATAGAGACAGAATAATTCGTGACTTCTCAAATCTTGATTGGGAGCAAATTGTCTATGATTCAGTAATGATAAAAAAAAGCGTCACGGATGATGATCCTGAAGAAAGAGGACGTAGAAAAATTCTCAACTTCGGACACACACTCGGACATGCCATAGAATCTCATAATCTTGACACTCCAACACACCTACTTCACGGAGAAGCAATAGCCATAGGAATGGTCATGGAAGCACATCTCAGCTTTCAGAAAGGAAACATTACTGAACAAGAGGTAAATCAAGTAAAGGCCTCCATCATTGAAATCTTTGGCCATCAAACGGATCGGATACCAGATATGGAAACGTTGAATTCACTTATGTCTAAGGACAAGAAGAACAAAGGCGGGGTGATTATGTTTTCGCTGTTGGAACAAGTTGGTTTAGGAAATTATAATCAAGAAGTATCCTTGGAGAATATTGAGAAGGCAGTCCAGTTTTATAGCTACTAGCACCTTAAGAGACTACGTACTTCGGGTCACCAGAAATTCTCCCAAATTGAAGTAATACCATTTCTGTTTTGGTATGTCGGAATATGATTTTGAATTCTTCGAAGTGAGTCAAGGCAAAAAACGCAGAGATAGCCTAGCTATAGCGAGGCTTTTTAACGAAGAATCGCAAAGAAGAAACTAAATAATAACCGACAATATCAAGCAGAAATGGTATAAAACATTAAAATATGCTTCGCAAAGAGCACTCTATAAAAGAGTCCCCAAACTAATCCACCACTGTAATTTTTAACATGTTCGTCCTGAATCGCTTTTGTATTGGCATACTTCCCGTATTGACTATAATATCACCAGCTACTACTTTACCCTCTTCTTTTAGTATTTCAGCCACATCATAGATCGTCTCATCTGTAGTAGTGAACTTATTATATTTAAAGCACGTCACCCCCCAGACCATATTAAGAGTAGATAACATATGCTCTTGATCAGAGAAGACAAAGATCTTACAATTCGGTCTGTAGCTGGACATTTTGAATGCTGTATATCCTGAAACGGTAATTCCACAGATCGCTTTAGCATTGACTTCATTTGCGATTTTAGGTGCGGCTAAGCAAATTGTATCTGATAAGAAAGTAGAAGAGTCAGGATTTGGCTTTGGTCGTTTATTTTGCATCTCATAGTGCTTTTCAGCTTCTTCTATGATTTTATTCATGGCTTGTACCACCTTGGTAGGGTGCTTACCTACAGAAGTTTCTCCACTGAGCATTACAGCGTCAGCACCATCTAATACAGCGTTGGCTACATCAGTGATCTCTGCTCTTGATGGGCTAGGATTAGTGATCATACTTTCCATCATCTGAGTAGCTACGATTACTGGTTTTGCCCTCTGAATACAACGCTTGATGATTTGTTTTTGGATCGCAGGCAGTTGCTCCATTGGTACTTCGACCCCAAGATCCCCTCTTGCTATCATAACTGCATCTGTAGCTTTTATGATTTCTTTGATTCTAGAGACAGCTTCAGGTTTTTCTATTTTAGCTATAACTTTAGCTTTGTGGCCAGCATCGTTTATTTTCTTTTTTAATTCTTTTATGTCTTGTGCTTTTCTTACGAAAGAAAGAGCAATCCAGTTTACGGGAAGTGTTAAGATAAATGCTAAATCTTTCAAATCTTTTTCAGTTAAACTAGGCAGTGATATTTTTGTGTCTGGCAGATTTACACCTTTGTTGGATGATAATATACCTCCGAAAAGGACCTTGAGTTTTACCGTATTAGTACCATTAGTTTCTACAACCTCTAAAACTAGTTTACCATCATCGATGAGCACTTGTTCCCCAACATTTACATCCCGCGCAAATTCTGGGTAGCTCATATAGATCTTTTCCATGTTACCCACACAAAATTCATTTACGAAAGTGAGGATATCATTTTTTTTGATTGCAAGGCCATCTCCCTCCATCTTACCGACACGGAGTTTTGGCCCTTGTAGATCGGCTAGGATACCTACATTAGATCCATACTCTTTTTTAATAGCTAGTATTCTCTCTACTGTTTCTGCATGCATTTCATGTGAGCCATGCGAAAAATTTAATCTGAATACGTCAACACCAGCCTTTATTAGACTCAAAAGCCCTTCAGAACTTGAACAAGCTGGTCCAAGAGTTGCGATGATCTTTGTGTTTTGATGGTCTACTATACTTAATTTACTCAATGTTGACGATTTTTATTTTTTAAGAAAGCAAATATACTGTACTTAGTGTAATATCAACAATAATGCTACCCAAATAGTAATATACATTATAACAAATCAAAAGTCAAGCCATTATGTATCTATAAGCCAAACGAATATTAATATTATCACATTATTTATAAATCCTTGCGAGATAGGAAGTAAATTTACTTTGAGTATAGGTCATAAGGATGTTTTTAATGACCTCATTTGTTAAATAATCTTTAAAAAGCTTGGTTTTGAATCTGCTAAGAGGTTATTTTGCATTCATAAGCGTGAATATTTATCCATCAACATCGGCAACGGTGTAGATGATGTCCTGATAAATATTGGGCAATGATGCCAAAACGAAGTAGGACTTAATTAAAACATACAAACACTATGTCAGAAATTTCAGAAAAGGTAAAACAAATCATCGTAGATAAATTAGGCGTTGACGATGGAGAAGTTACCAATGAAGCCAGCTTTACTAACGATCTAGGTGCAGATTCTCTAGATACGGTAGAACTTATCATGGAATTCGAAAAAGAATTTGATGTATCTATTCCAGACGAACAAGCAGAAAACATTCAGACTGTTGGTCAGGCTGTAGAATACCTCGAAGCTAACAAGAAGTAAGTCTCAGAGAGAAAAGCTATAAAATCCACATCCGACGAAGTTGGTTGTGGATTTTTTTGTCTTCTTATCATTGCAATTATAGTACTTTTGCAATTCTAAATCATTTTTCATAATCAACAAGCATGTCATACTCCTCAAGACATAGATATAAAAGTCGAAGAGAAAAAAATCGTACTGTAGCTAAGAATACAAAAATGATTTTGATTTCTACAGGCTTGATTGTTTTAATACTTGTGATTAAAAATCGTATTTATCTTTATGATTATATTCGGACTTGGTTTTATTGATAATTACACGAAATTACCCTTTGTATAAATTCACAAGCCATTATATCCAAAAAAATAAATGAAAATTAACCAATATATAGATCATACAAACCTAAAACCTACTGCAACCCAAGAAGATATCATACAATTATGCCAAGAAGCAATTGAATATAATTTTAAAGCTGTATGTATTGCTCCTTATTATCTTGATATCGCAAAAAAAGAACTCCTAGGGTCAAATGTTAAATTATGTACTGTGATAGGATTCCCTTTTGGATATGACCATGTTGCCACTAAGATGGAAGCCATTTCAAAAGCTATTAATGGGGGTGCAGACGAACTAGATATTGTTATCAATTTATCTGCCGTTAAGAATAAAGACTGGGCAACTGTCGAAAATGAAATAGATAGTATAACTACAGTAACAAAACTTAAAGGAAACAAGGTACTTAAGCTAATATTGGAAACTGCATATCTAAATCATGAAGAATTAGAAATACTTTGCAATCTTTGTATTAAGAGTAACGTTGATTTTGCAAAGACATCAACAGGTTATGCCCCATCGGGTGCAAATCTCGAAGATGTGGTATTTATGAAGTCGATATTGGGGGATAAAGTGGCAATCAAAGCAAGTGGAGGAATCAAAGATTCAAAGTTTGCTAACGAGCTCATTGAAGCTGGAGCGACAAGATTAGGTACTTCTGCAGGAAAAAAATTAGTAATTCAGTGATTATGAAATATACACTTCTCTTATTAGGAATCTTGTTTTTGAATTCGGCATCTGGACAAGGGACTGTAACAGTGAACACAAGTCCCTCAATTGATCAGATGATGGACAAGTTCACAACTACAAATAGAGCTGAAACGAGTATCAAAGGATGGAGGATTCAGATTATAACCACTGACGACAGACGAAAAATGGAAGCGGCAAGGGGTAAGTTCTCTGGGCTATATCCAGATATAAAAGTCAAATGGAATCATGTAGCTCCTTATTATCGTGTAAAAGTGGGTGCATATGAAAACAAAATGCAACTTATGGGTTTTCTTCTCGAACTAAAAAACAACTTTCCTGGTGTTATACCCGTAATGGATAACATAAGAAAGTCTGAATTGATAGGAAGATAATCTAGTTAATACACACTTATGAGTCAAAGATCCAGAATAACGACTAAATCTATCGATTGGATTACACTCACAGTCTTTTTTTCATTACTTATTATTGGCTGGTTGATGCTATATGCCTCAGTTTATGACAGCAAGGTCCCTTATGCTTATTTAGATTTTAATAGTACAATAGGTAAACAAACTGTATGGGTTGGAATGGCTCTGGTTTCCTTTGTGTTGGTCTATGCGATTGACTGGCAATTTTGGAATACATTTGCCTTCCCAATATACGGAGCTGCCATTTTCCTATTGATTTTAGTTTTAATTATAGGAACTGAAATCAAAGGGGCTAGATCTTGGTTTAGTTTTGGAGGTGTATCATTTCAGCCTTCTGAAATTGCTAAATTTGCAACAGCTCTCGCAGTGAGCGGATTCTTAAGTTCGTATAAATCAGATATCCGAACTCGAAACTCCTTGCTGATATCATTTAGCTTGATTGCCCTTCCGATGGTATTTATTTTACTTCAATCAGATGCAGGGTCTGCACTAATTTTTCTTTCATTCTTTATCTTGTTTTATCGCAGAGGCCTTACACCGTTAATGTATATTTTAGGGTTTTCCATAGCTGCTATATTCATAGGTTCTCTGGTTTTTGAGCCTCAGGTGATTGTATTAGTGGTTACTTTAGTGGGGTTGGGCACCTTAGTTTATAATATTGCAGAATCATGGAGATCAGCATTTATTTTCTTTTTTATAGCGGCGGTGTCTATATTACTTTATGTAAGAGACCTATATTGGATGGGTATGAGTGTGGTAATTATTGCAATTATAGTCTATACATTCTTAATGTTTCAAGAGCGGCAGTTTAGAACATTGACCCTAGTTCTTCCGGCTGTTTTACTATCATCCATCTTGGCGTTTGGGTCTGCCTTAGCATTTGAGAACATGCTGGAACCACATCAACAGGACAGAATCAATGTGTGGCTTAGACCAGAAAAAAGTGACCCAAGAGGTGCGAGATACAATATCATTCAGTCGAAATTAGCTATCGGTTCTGGCGGTGTCCAAGGGAAAGGATTTCTAAAAGGAGATATGACTAAGCTGAATTATGTGCCGGAACAGACAACTGATTTTATTTTCAGTACTGTAGGTGAAGAACAAGGATTTATTGGATCATTTGGAGTCATTTTCTTATTTACATTACTTATTGTCAGGATTGTGATTATTGCTGAAAGGGCAAAAAACCTGTTTATTCAGAACTATGCTTATTGTATAGCGGGGATATTGTTTACCCATTATTTTATCAATATTGGAATGGCACTTGGCATCATGCCAGTTATTGGTATACCCCTGCCATTTTTAAGTAAAGGGGGAAGCGCATTACTTGGGTTTACGATTATGATAGCTGTGTTGCTGCGGATGGATATGGCCCGGTTTAGATCTTGATTAGACTTTAGACTTTCACACCTAGTATAAACAAAAAAGAAGGTCTCCAACTCAATGAAGACCTTCTAACTGACTTTGGGATCAGTATATCATCATGCTTCCTCTAATGCTGAATGCGCATGCATTAGCTCCTCTTGAATCGAATATGGAACAGGCTGAAAACCCGATAAAGCACGACTAAACTTTGCTCTTCCTTGTGAGATAGAACGCAAAGTGGAAGAATATTTATAAAGCTCTGCCAATGGGACCTTAGCCATTATTTTTTGATAATGACCGACGGAATCCATTCCTTGAATAGTAGCTCGACGTGTTTGCAGATCACCCATCACATCACCCATCACAGATCCTGAACATAAAATTTCCATATCATAGATAGGCTCCATGATTTGTGGTCCAGCATCTTTGAATGCCGTTTTGAAAGCGGCTGCAGAGGCCAGCATAAATGCCATGTCATTGCTATCTACAGCGTGCATCTTGCCATCATAGATACAGACGCGAATATTTTGACAGTAGGACCCTGTAAGGGGACCTTCTTGCATTTTTTGCATGATACCTTTTTTGATCGCATTGCTATATTTGGCATCGATAGATCCACCAACGATACACCAGTAGAAAGCTAGTTTTCCACCCCATGGTAGTTCTTCTATTTCCTTCTTTCTCACAGATAAGTTAACAGGGTCTTTCATATTTTCATGGTATGGTTCTATGCGCATATGCACTTCCCCAAATTGACCCGATCCACCACTCTGCTTTTTGTGTCTATAGTGGGTACTAGCACCCCGAGTGATCGTTTCCCGATAAGGAATTCGAGGCTTTTCGAAATTCATTGTTATACCGTTAACTTGTTCAATTCGATACTTGACTATATCAAGATGCAATTGACCTTGACCATGAAGAATGGTTTGCTTGAGCTGAGCAGATTGCTCAATGATCATTGTTGGGTCCTCTTCTTCTATAATATGTAATGCCTTAATTAGTTTCTCCATATCAGATTTACTCGGAGGAGATACTGCCGTTCGGAACCGGGAAGAAGGAAAGTGGATCGGTTCTATAGACCGATCCACACCCTTGGTATTCAGGGTATTATTAGAGTGTGTGTTTTTTAGTTTGACTGTGACACCTATGTCACCAGCAGATAAGGAAGAAACAGAGGTCCTTACTTTTCCTTCTGCTACATATAGTTGGTTTATTCTTTCGTGTTCTGAATTGTTAGCGTTTATTAGGTCATCTCCTACGGTTAACTTCCCAGAATATACTTTGAAATATGATACCTGGCCGACTTGTGGTTCGGTTAGTGTTTTATAAATAAAAATTGTAGTATCATTATCTGTAGAGCAGACAAGATCTCTTCCGTCAGAAAGAAGAGCTTCAGGTCTATCAGCAGGGGAAGGAGCTATATCATTAATGAATCCCATTATCCTACCGCTACCCATATTATTAACACTGGATGCGCAAAACACAGGATATATATCTTGATTAGCAAGTGCGATGGTTAAGCCTTTAGCAAGATCCGCTTCATCCAAAGTTCCTTGATCAAAGTATTTTTCCATCAGACCTTCTTCATTTTCAGCAGCAGCTTCCACTAGTATGGTGTGCATTGCTTTTGCTCGAAGCAACTCCTTTGCTGGGATTACATGCTTTTCAGGTTTACCTCCTTTTTTTGGAAAAACGTACATTACCATCCTGAGTACATCAATGATACTATTGAATGCGGTACCAGAATTATAAGGATATTGTACAGGAACTACTTTATGCCCAAATCTTTCTTGGGCTTGTTCAAGCGTAGTTTCGTAGTTGGCTTGATCGTTATCCATCTGATTTACAACGAAGATCGCAGGAGTAGAAAACTTTTCGACGTATTCCCACAATAATTCAGTACCTACTTCGACACCAGAAGAGGCGTTAAGAAGAATAACAGCTGTATCTGCAACCTTTAGCGACGAAACTACTTCTCCTACAAAATCATCAAAGCCAGGAGTATCAATAATATTAATTTTATTACCACGCCAATTGACATGCATGAGCGTACTAAAAATAGAGTTACCTCTTTCTTGTTCGATATTTGAGTAATCGGAAATTGTATTTTGGTTATCGATACTGCCTCTACGTTTGATGGCTCCGGATTCAAAAAGCATGGTTTCAGCGAAGGTGGTCTTACCGCTTCCGGAATGCCCTAATAAGACCACGTTACGTATGTCCTTTGTTGCTACACTCATAATAATAAATTTATGAGAGGTCGACAAAATTTGGGTTTTGTCATTTTATATATTGCTGAAATTTTGTGCAAAACAACAGCAACAACTTTAAAATCGGTATCCTCTCAGGTCAGAGAATTAAAATATCGATGAAAAGATACGAAGTAATTAATAATTCTTATTATTATCAACAGAGTAAAATAAAGTATTGAATATATATTTTATATCCAAATATGTGGTAAATGTATTCGTTGGGAATAAAGAGGAATATGTAATAATTTAGTAAAAGAAAAGCTTGTTGGTGACATTCAAAAATAATAGCTTGATATTTGTGACTACGATTACCTGTCAAAGAAAAATGAAAACTATGCTTAGACGGCCAAGAAGAAATAGAAAATCAGAATCAATTAGATCAGCTGTTCGAGAAACGCATCTATCTCCTACGAACCTTGTCTCCCCATTATTTTTACTACCTGGAGAAAATAAATCTGAGGTAATAAAGTCTCTGCCTGTAGCTTCAAGGATGACACTGGATTTTATGCTGAAAGAAATGGAAGCATCAATAGAGGTAGGGATAGATAAGTTTATGATCTTTCCTGCCATACCTGAAGAGCATAAGGATAAAGTAGCAACGTACAGTTATGCAGAGGATAATTTTTACTTAAGAGCAGCGGAATTGATCAAGAAAGAAATTCCTGAAGCTGTGCTCATTAGCGATGTGGCGATGGATCCATATAGTACGGATGGACATGATGGGTTGGTAATAGGCAAAGAAATAGTGAATGACCAGACACTACCAATCCTAGATCGAATGGCGGTAGCTCAAGCTCAAGCAGGATTTGATATCATAGGACCTTCTGATATGATGGATGGTAGAATAGAATCGATTCGTACAGCGATGGACGAGGCAGGATATTATAATACGAGTATCATGTCATATTGTGCAAAATATGCAAGTGGTTTCTATGGTCCGTTTCGAGATGCTCTAGATTCAGCTCCAGGATTCGGAGATAAAAAAACATATCAAATGGATCCTGCAAATAAAAATGAAGCACTTATCGAGGCTGAATTAGATACTCAAGAAGGCGCTGACTTTCTTATGGTTAAACCTGCTCTTAATTATTTGGATGTTATCCATATGTTGAACTCAGAGTTTGATCTACCAATAGCCGCATATCATGTAAGTGGAGAATGTGCGATGTTGCTTGCAGCATGTGAAAAAGGATGGTTGGATTATGATGTTGTTATGCCAGAGACACTACTTAGCATTAAAAGGGCCGGTGCAGATGTGATTATGACCTATTTAGCAAAATCGTTTGGTGAGTTTTATCACAGATAGGAAATGCATCTATTCCTGTTAAGAATCCCAATAAAAATTGTTTTCATACAAATTAAATTTTCTCACCGTAGATCAGAACTATTTATCAATAAAGATTGTAGTACTTTTACAAAGTAATTATTAAAAATATAGTCCATGCTATTTGTTTCAGAAACTGCAAAAGATAAAATCCAAGAACTCAAAACTTCTGGTGAAATCAGTCAAGAGCACTTCATCCGTGTTGCTGTGACCAGTGGTGGTTGTAGCGGATTGACTTATGATATGGATTTTGATACAGAAGATAAAGATGGGGATCAAATCTTTGAAGATAATGGCATCAAAATCGTAACAGACTTAAGGTCATTTCTATATGTGTGTAACACCACGTTGGAATTCTCTGGTGGACTAGACGGGAAAGGTTTTTATTTCAGTAACCCTAACGCTTCTAGGACATGTGGTTGTGGAGAAAGTTTTGCGGTTTAAGTTGTTTGATCTTTTCCACTAAAGTGTCTCAATCCTATTATCTCTTGTTTATTTAAGAATCTAGAAAAACCTCTAGGGAGATCCTTTTTTGTAAGGCCAGCATAATATGTTCTATCTAGTCTATTTACATGGTATCCAAGGTGCTCAAATATTCTCCTGACGATCCTATTTTTACCCATATGTAGTTGCATGCCCACCTCATTAGCTTCTCCACCTTTAATTCTATCTACTTTATCTACTATAGCTAAACCATCTTCTAATTCCAGCCCGTCTCTAATTTTTTGGATGTCCTCATCTGTGATATCATTATTAAGAGTTATCTGGTATATTTTTATTATTTCTTGGCTTGGGTGAGATAGTTTATGAGCTAAGTCGCCGTCGTTGGTGAGTAAAAGTAGACCACTTGTGTTCATGTCCAAGCGACCGATTGGGTATACTCGTTCTGATACTTTTTTCTTAACAAGATCCATGACAGTTTTTCTGCCTTGCTCATCATCAAGCGTAGTTACGAAACCTGCAGGTTTATTAAGTAATAGATAGACTTTGTTTTTCTCTTGTTTTAGTTTGCGACCTTTATATTCTACTACATCTTCCTCTTCTACCATGTAAGAAGGATTCAACTCGACAGCACCGTTTATGGATATCTCTCCGCCTTTTACTAATTCTGCTGCAGCCCTTCGACTACAAACCCCACTATGCGCTATATATTTATTGAGTCTCACTCTTCTTAGTTTTAGAATGCAAAATTAATAATAATACGATAAGGAAAGGATTAGTTCCAAATGAGTCTTTGGGTAGTGATAAGTTATGTCAAAGATCACAAAAGAGTTATCCGTGAAAACACATATAATCGCTAATTAATCTATGAAAATGATGTACGCCCTTTTCTCTAGTTGCAGAATACCTGCCTGTATCGTAGAATCTTGACTTCATTCCTTTTTGTACTGCTTCTACTACATATTCATCTTCCCTTTCTACCTTTTCTGCGAGTGCATCTTTTCCGAATTGTTCCCACTTATCTTCATCACCAATAAAATAGAGAAAATCTACCTTGCAGAAGTCTTTTGATATTGGTTTTACAATATTGATTTGTACTCCCCAAGGATAGAAATTGAGCATAAAATTAGGAAATAACCAATAATAGTAAGCTACCACCACTTTACCGTAATCAGGATGACCTTCAGGAATATCAAACCCTTCGTCACCACTTTTACCGTATCCTATCTGTACGCTCATATGGTCATAACACTCAGTAGTATATTCACCATAATCTATGATATTGTTGAGATCACTATGTACAAATGGTATATGAAACCCTTCTAGATAGTTGTCACAATAGAGCGCCCAATTGGCGTTTATATTATAGGTTTTTGAGTATTCAGGAGCAAACCTCCAAGAATCAATATCTAAGAAACCAACTCTTTCGTCAAGGCGATTTTTTATTATCGAAAAGTTTATTTGAGTATCTATTCCAGTGAATAGAAATCGTTTCCATCGTTTAATTGGAACATGGGTCAAATGATCACAAGGACGGGGGAAATTCTCTACTTCCTTGAACTCAGGCATGTGAGCGACTTTACCATCAAGGTCAAATCGGCGCCCATGGTAACCACAAACAATTCGATTCATTTTAGCAGGATGATGTACAATTTGGAATCCTCTATGTGTGCATACATTAGACATGCAAGAAATCTCATCTTCTCCAGTTGTTTGAAGTAGAAGAGGCTCATTTAAAGATTTTTCGAGAAGTGTGATAGGAAAAACGTTTTCAGGCATTCCTAATAACTGTTCTCGATCACCTACATATTGCCAAGATTTCGCCATTATATTATCAATACTAGCCTTATAATTCTTTTCTTCTGTGTAGAAATGAGAAGACAGTGTTTCCGCTTGTTCTATGATAGGATTGATCGGCTTCATTATCCTTGTTTATTTTTTAAGATTAATTCTTTTACAACTGATAATTCTTCTTTTGCTTGTGTGAATAACGGCTGTAAATTAACAGCATTTTGTAGATCTATCTCTGCAGATTCATAATTTCCATACGCTTTATGGATTACACCCCTGTAGTAATATGCAAAAGGATTTTCTGGTTGGACACCTGCTAAGATATTCATCTGTTCGAAAGCTTGTTCTAAACTGTCTTGCTCGATGTAGAGAATTCCTGCATTGATGTATGCATCTGTGTACTGACGGTTTTTGGATGAGATCTCTTTGTAGAGTTTAATTGCACCAGGGATGTCTCCATTATTTTGGAGGTGGAACGCCATCGAATGCAATACTTGTGGATTATCAGGAGAGACCGTTAGGGCATTTTCGTAATATTGCATTGGGTTTCCTTTACCGTTTTTTTCGTGTAATTCACCGAGAATAAGCCAGGCATCTACCATTTCAGGATCGTTTTCTACAGCAGTTTGGAAGCTATTTATGGCTTTATCTAATTGTCCCATAGAACGGAAATTCATACCGAGCATAAAGTAAGCTTCATTATTTTGTGGGTCTAATCTTAGGATTTCATTTACAGTAAACACACTATTTTCATACTGGCTGAGTAACATTTGTGTTTCAGAAAGTTTAAGTAAAGTTGGTATCCGTTCGTTAAATAGACGACCCGCTTTTTCCATAACATCGAGGGACTTTCTAGACTTAAAATAATCCATATATGTATCAGAAAGTAAATGATAATATTTTGGCTTCAACGAATCTATTGACATTGCCTTTTCCAAATCCCTTATAGCTGCTTCATACTCTTCTTTTTCATGAAGGGTAGTAGCTCTTTGGTACAATAATTCTGAATTTTCTGGGGCATCGGCAATCTGCTGTGTCAGTTGATCTACAAGGTTGTCTCCAGTACTAGCTGGACCTTTCTGTTTTTTTTCTCCGCTATCACATGATATAATAGCCACTGAAAGCAAAACCATTATCGATATATTGTATATTTTTCTCATTATATTTTATTTGTTGTAATCCCATCCATTTATCATGGATTGGCTGCAAAAATACTATTCTATATACAATTGGCTTCTTTATGAACGGATAATTAAGAACGGATAGGTGATTTCGAACCGTATTTGTCGCAGAAAATAATTTAGCCAAGAGCATAAACTTGCACCATCATATACTTTACAGATCATATTAGGTCATTGTGTGTCGATAAAGAAAAACTGAATACTCAAAAAGGAGGATGATCAGTTGAAAACTTACCGACAAAATTTTTAACCCCAATCAGAATCCTCCAATGTGAATATTTCGTCAACAGCTACGTCGAAAATAGAAGCTAGCCTTAAAGCCAATAGTGTTGAAGGTACATATTTACCTAGTTCCATTGCATTGATAGTTTGTCTGCTGACCAATGCTAGTTTTGCCAAATCCGCCTGCGTAATGTTTTTTTTTGCTCGTTCTACTTTTATACTATTCTTCATATGAGGCAGACTTTTTTAGTTTGGAAATTTGCCAGTTAAATCTAATAATAAAAAAAAATAAAATCGTAAACATATTGAAGATCATCACCCACATAAAAGCTAAGTCATAAATGCAGAAAAGGGAAATTAAAAGAATGCCATAATTGACGTATACAGCCCAAACTAAGGACTCTAATCGTATTTTTGATATATATTCATCTTCGGACTTTTCCTTGGAGAATGCTACTATAATAGAACTAATAATTATTATAGCTCCAATGATTTCATTTAATAAGTTGTTTTTAGTTATACCAAAGAATTGCATCTCTCCAAATAACTCATCAATAAATAAAGTAGGAAGATTAAACGTCAAAAAATCTGGTTCGATATCAAGAAGGACTGTTATAAACCAGAAGATTGCTGAAGGAATCAGAACAAACCATCCGATAGGCTTGTACTTGTTGGGAAATAGATAATTGACATTCATAATGTATGTGTTTGATTTAACACAAATGTAAAACAAATAAAACTAAATGTCAAGTTTGTTTTACAAATAGTAAATAAAACCATACTATATTGATCCTTCTTTTTGGGTTTTTGTTGGTTAATCTTCCAAAGGGATGTTCTCTTCAAAATTTAATAACGCTTATCAATTTGAATCTCGAACATACCAATATAAGGCTACTTTTTTCACAGGAAAAACAAAATCAGAATTTGAAATTTTAAATTAACTAGTGTTAAGTCAACTTATGTATGACGGATTAAGTCTTTTTAATTTTATGCGCGCATCTTTTGTAGTAAATTGCCAATCGACTCCTTTTTGTTTTTTATTCCTGTAGGTGGCCCAATCTTCCACCTGCCGTTTTAGATCACTTGCATCTGCTATTCTACTTTTTAATCCACACCTGGTTAATACACTTAGTTCGCATTCCGCTATATTCAACCAAGATCCGTGTTTTGGAGTTCGAACCACTTCTATTCTTTTTATTATTTGCCTAGCTTTTTGCGGGGCCATAATCTCATACAATGTACTAAGTTTATGAGCACTCAAGTTATCTTCTATTATAGTTATCGTTTTAGCTTCTTTATAGGTCGTTTCTGCCAAGTGCTGGATAATTGATGCATAATACCATCTTTGCCCATGTAGCTTTTCTTAGTTTCACTAATTATCTGTTTTGGTGATTCATCTAAGCAAATTACTGGATGATTTTTATTATATTCTCTTTGGTACACATCCAATACTGACTCCATTCTATGTACAAAATCTGCCCCTCCTTCTGGCATCAACCATCCTTTGACCCGTCATGGCTTAATTTCGTTTTTTTTTAATATTTGTCTTACTGATTCATGACTTATACTATCTACATATTCTAACTCAACCATTTTATCAGCCAATAAGCGCAATGTCCATCCTGAATGACCTGATGGTGCTTTTCCACATCTTAATGCTAATAGTTGACTTTTTATAGGACCATCAAATATTTTTTCTTTGAAAATTTCTCGTGGCTTTCCTTGTAAGGCTATCTGTAATCCCTCTTCCACAAACCTTTTCCGTAACCGTTCAATTGTACGTAAAGACACACTGTATGTTGAGCTAATCCGAGCATCACTCCAACTCTTATCTCCATTTTCATCTGAGGACAGTATTACAAAACTACGCTTAACTATTACTGATTTTGAATTGCGGAATTCTATTTGTTTAGATAAATATTCCTGTTCTTCTTTGCTTAATGTAACGCTATAAATTTTAACCATGATCTTCTTTTTTGGATTTTCTAATCAAGGTTCTATTTTCAGTATGGTCATTCTAATTTAATTAATTAATTAATTAATTATTTGCATTTGTAGATGTATCGTCAATTTATTCTTGACTTAACACTAGTTGTTTTTTGTAATATTATAATTGAAAAATAATATCACCATGAATAGAATATTACCGCTATGCCTTTTTGCCTTTATTACTCTTAATGCACAGCCTACTGTTCGTCTTGATAGTATATTGTTAATAACACAGGTCCAAATAATCCCCTCAATAAGGAGGCGTTCACATATGATGATCAAGACAATATTATTAAAACTGAAAGAGGAGACATTATACAGAATGGACCTAACGCAGGATTTAACGTTACAGCCTATGACACATTCATTTATGATGAAGACGGACGAGTAGTGGAAATTTTGTATGCAAATAATAATACCTGTGTTTTATCTGTACAAAATAGAAATAAAATTACTTGCAATGTCAATTCGACAGAGTATATATCACAAAGATGGGATAACATTGCTGAAGAATGGATAAATTCATTTAAGTCGGAGTCTGTTTTTGATGATGATTTATTAGTAGAAAGTATAGAATATTTTTGGTTGGGTTCATGGAATCTTGTTTCCGCTGCGACTTATACTTATTTTACAAACAGTAATTTATTGGAAGAAGAAATTAATTTGAGCTTTGACTTTAATACTTCAGAAGAAAAACTCAATTCGAAAATTACCTATATCTATGATGAAAATGAATATTTGGAACAAGATCTTAGAAGTGACTATGATGACGTTACAGAAACATTTATACCGTTAATAAAAACAATTTATGTAAATGATGAGTTTGGAAACAGAGTGGAGCATATGCTAATTGTTATAGATCCAGAAGGTAAAGAAACGGTTTACTTAAGACAGCTACAGACTTTTGACACGAATGTAGAGCTCACTCAAATAAATACCGGAGTTAACATTGGCCCAGAACTTCCAAATAAGCATATTATTTCTTACACTTAAACAAGATCAGTGGGATAGTGATGTATGGGTTTCAATCTCAGACTTGGAATACTTTTATTCTGGAATAACAAGTACAACAGAACTTTCAGAATTTGAAGATATTTCCTAATCCAGCTTCAGCATCAATTAATCTAGTAGGAGAAGCACAAACAAGTAAAAATAACACAGTTCAAATTATTAATAATCAAGGAATAATTATTTTTTCTGGGATATTAAGTGACCCCAATATCAATGTAGAGCATTTACCAACTGGGGTGTATCAAGTCCTTCTCAGGAATAATAATTCGAAACTCAAAGGGAGTTTCTTGAAAATATAACCTTTGTTTTCTTGAATGATTAGCAATACTTTAAGGCTACTTTTTTTCGTCAAAAAACGCATCCAACTCTTTAAAGCTAGGATTCACCATCAATACAGCACCATCAGTTCCTAATAAGTACTTAGTAGGTATCTCCTTCACACCATACTGAGTAGCTATAGGGCCATCGAATCTATCCAACTGAACGATATGATGTGGCCAATCGCGGTTGTCGCTTTGAATGGCCTTTTTCCACCTTTTTTCATTTGTTTCTATAGCTACTGATACGATGTTGAATCCACTGGCATCTTTGAATTTTTTACCATAAAATTTTTGGTGCAACTTGACCAAATCTGGACTTTGTTGTCTGCATGGCCCACACCAAGACCCCCAAAAATCTAATAACACATACCGTCCATTCATTTCATCCAATGAAAAGGACTCCCCATTGATAAGGGTTGTCGAAAAGCTTGGCACTTTCTCACCATTGTCAAATTTCGGCTGGATAGAAATTTTATATCCGATAAAACCGACCACTGCTAGCCCAAGAAGGATGTTTACAATTGATGAGAATGTCTTTTTCATATTGAAGTAATGTTTTTATAGAAACCTCTTTCGTAATAATAGCTTGTCGGGCTAAAATTAACATTATATAGACCATAAATCTACTCGAATTGTTTTTAATAAATATAGAATCAAGTTCAACCGTCCTTATGCTTACACTTTAGATATGAAGGCGACTTTGTGAAATGCAGCTTAGGAATGAAACAATAATAAAGTTACATTCTTCTGCTTGCTCTTTTCCCTTCTTCTGCGTTAAAAAGCCTCGCCTATGCTCTGCATCGCCTACGTTTTTTGCCTTGGAGAATGAAAAAATATCTGCACATAAAAACGTACTTTATTAATGCATCATTCCTAATTAGGATTAAAGGACAAAAATATTCTCGTACTTTAGCCACTCGAAAAATGTTAAATATAAAGTGTGGACTCAATATCAATTGTGTCCAGCTTTCCAACTGAAAACAACCTGAATATGGCTGAGAATAGCGAAAAAAAACTTTTTCTACTCGATGGTAATGCATTAGTATATCGTGCCCATTTTGCATTTATAACTAGGCCCCTTATCAATTCTAAAGGGTTGAATACCTCAGCAATTACCGGTTTTGTGCGTACACTTTGGGATTTATTGATAAATCAGAAGCCTTCGCACATCGCTGTAGCTTTTGATCCCAAAGGAGGGACGTTTCGACACGATTTTTTTCCAGAATATAAAGCGGGTAGAGATGAGACGCCAGAAGATATTAAGATTGCATTTCCGTATATCCGCAAGATCGTGGAGGCATTCAACATTCCAATCGTAGAAGTACCCAATTATGAAGCAGATGATACGATAGGTACATTATGCAAGCAGGCCGAGAAAGAAGGATTCAAAGTATATATGGTTACCCCGGATAAAGATTATGCACAGTTGGTTTCTGAGAATATATTCATGTATAAGCCTTCTAGACAAGGGAATGGTGTGGACATCTTAGGTGAGAAAGAAATCCTAGAGAAGTGGGATATAGATGATGTGATGAAAGTAATAGATGTACTTGGGCTGCAAGGTGATAGTGTGGATAACATACCGGGGGTACCTGGAATAGGGCCAAAGACAGCTGTTAAGTTATTGAAACAATTTGGAACACTGGAAGGTATCCTAGCGGGCACAGATCAACTAAAGGGCAAGCAAAAAGAGAATTTAGAAAACTTCGCAGATCAAGCTAGATTGTCTTACAGATTGGCAACTATAGATCTGAATGTGCCTATACAGTTTGATGCTGAGCGATATATTATTGAGCCATTTGACAAACCAAAATTAGAAGAGTTATTTAAAGAATTGGAGTTTCGTTCTTTGGCGACTCAAATCCTAGGTCAAGGAGAAAAATTGAGACCACAACAAGGTGATTTGTTTGCTACTTATGAAAGAGCAACTTCTTCAGATATTAAAGAAGTAAAAAAGAGTTATTCTGTAGCGAAGACAGACATCACAACACTTAAGCATGATTATCAATTAATCGACACGCCAGAACTCAGGAAGGAATTGGTTGCAAAACTATCAAAGCAGAAGTCATTCTCTTTTGATACTGAAACGACAAATATCGATGCTAACCTTGCGGAGTTGGTTGGGTTAGTCTTTTCATATGAAGAAGGTGTAGCGTATTATGTGCCAACACCAGAAGATCAAACCGAGACAAAAGCTATTTGTGCAGAGTTCAAAGGAGTATTAGAAGACTCTAATATTGAGCTAGTCGGTCAGAATATCAAGTATGATGCATTGGTCATGAAGTGGAATGATGTAGAGTTAGGCGGAAAGTTTTTCGATACTATGATTGCTCATTATCTCTGCGAACCGGATTTGAGACATAAGTTGGACTATTTAGCGGAAGCTTATCTAGATTATAAAATGGTGCCTATAACAGATATCATCGGTAAAGCTGGGAAGAATCAACTTACTATGCGTGATGTGACTATTGAAAAAGCAAAGGAATATGCTGGAGAAGATGCTGATATGACGCTCAGGCTGCAAGCTCCATTCACTGAGATGATGAAGGAAAACGAGATTCTGGATTTATATCAGACGATGGAAGCACCACTTATCAAAGTGCTTACAGATGTTGAATTTGAGGGAGTTCGGATCAACAAGCAATTTCTCAATGATTACTCTTTGAAGTTGGGAGAGATGATCGCTGATATTAAAAAAGAAATCTATACAGATGCAGGAGTTGATTTCAATATCGCATCACCAAAGCAAGTTGGGCAAGTATTGTTCGAAAGATTAGAGATTCCATATCGATGGAGAAAAACGAGTAGTGGCCAGTATTCTACAGATGTTGAAAAACTAACAGAATTAGCACCAAAGCATGAAGTGGTAAATAAAATATTGACCTATAGAAAATATAGTAAACTTAAATCAACTTATGTAGATGCACTTCCATTGATGATCAATCCCAAGACAGGACGCGTTCACAGCAATTTCAATCAAGCGAGAGCAGCAACAGGTCGACTTAGTTCTGACAAGCCAAACCTGCAGAACATTCCGATTAGAGATGAGGCAGGTAGAGAGATTAGGAAAGCGTTCGAGCCAAGAGATGAAAACCATATCTTATTAGCTGCGGATTATTCGCAGATAGAATTGAGATTGATTGCGGAGATTAGTGGTGATGAAGCTATGATGGAAGCATTTATCAAAGGAAATGATTTCCACCGTGCTACAGCTGCCAAAGTTTATGATACTCCTTATGATGAGGTAACTGCAGATCAAAGAAGAAATGCAAAAACTGTCAATTTCTCTATTACTTATGGGGCGGGAGCAACAAATTTAAGTAAGCAACTAGGTATTAAAAGAACTGAAGCCACTGTATTGATAGAGAATTATTTCATGCAATTCCAAGGGCTCAAAAGATATATGGATGACACCATAGAATTTGCGAGGGCAAATGGATATGTAAAAACGATGCTGGGGCGAAGAAGAAACCTAAGAGATATCAATAGTAAAAATGGATTAACTAGAAGTAATGCTGAGCGAATGGCAATCAATACTCCTGTACAAGGTACAGCTGCGGATATGATCAAAATAGCCATGATCAACATCCACAAAGCGATGAAAGATCAAAACCTGAAGTCAAAAATGATCCTACAGGTACATGATGAACTCGTATTCGATGTGTACAAACCAGAACTAGAAGAACTAAAAACACTGGTTGAAGAGTTAATGAAGAATGCCATGCCGAATCTGACAGTCCCGATTTTGGTAGGAATGGATACAGGCAGTAATTGGCTAGAAGCTCATTAACTGACTAGCAAATTGGCTGGCTTGTGGAGCAAATGGTAGAATTGCGGGCAAATAGGCAGCACCCGAGTTTAATCATTTGGAACCGGCAACAGATAACAAATTATATATTTGCGCCCAAGCAAGCAAACAGATACTGAAACCACTTAACCCAAAACCAAAGAAGCAACAATAATAAAAAACATGACATTCAAAAAAAAAATACAAACCATATCGTCTAGCAAGGAGCTTCTTCAGGACTTGAAGAACTTAGGGCATAAGATTGTATTTACAAATGGATGTTTTGATTTACTTCATCTAGGGCATATTACTTATCTAGAGCAAGCAAAAGCCAAAGGAGATTTTCTCATAGTTGGTCTCAATTCTGATGCTTCTGTAAATAGACTGAAGGGTTCGGAAAGACCATTAAAAGACGAACAAAGTAGGGCTTCTATCTTAGCTGCATTGTCTTCTGTAGACATGGTTATTATTTTCGAAGAAGAAACTCCTATTGACTTGATTTCCGCTTTAATACCAGCTGTTTTGGTAAAGGGAGGAGACTATAAAAAAGAAAATATCGTAGGTGCTGATTTTGTAGAAGATCAAGGAGGCTCAGTAGAAATTATTCCTTTTTTAGATGGACATTCAAGTACAGATTTAATTAACAAGATCAATAGATAGATGACTCTAAAGTTACTTTTTATTGGAAAGACAGATTTTCAGTACAACCGGGATTTAATCTTACTCAATGGTTTGAAGAAGAGAGCGGATGTTTCTGTAGATGTTTTGAGAATCAGAAAAAGAAATTTGGCCACATTTAAGGAAATAAGAAAAAAGTCTAAAGATGTGGACTTTGTTGTTGTTCCTTCCTTTAGACACAAAGACGTGGCATATATTAAATTAGCGAGTAACGCTCCTGTTGTTTTTGATCCATTGATTTCGAAATATATGACCCGTGTCCTAGATTATCAAGTCAAGTGGAAAGGGCCTCATAAGTATCTAGTCGATTGGTTGGCTTTTTATTGGCCAGATATCCTAATATGGGATACAAAGGCACACCAACGGTTTTTAGTTGATAAGTATCGAATAAAAAAACCAAATGAGGCTATTTATATTGGAGTGGATACGGCTCTCTTTTTCTCAATTAGGAAACCCCCAAACGATAAAATGATCGTTGGCTTTTATGGGAGTTTCAATCCATTACAAGGGATAGATAAAATAGTAAGAGCGGCTCACCTTCTCAGAGATGAATCATCGATACAATTCAGAATTATTGGTTCTGGTTCTACCTATAAAAAAGTAAGAACCTTAGCTGAAGAATTAAAAGTCACCAACATTGATTTTGTACACAATGTACCTTATGAAAAGCTAAATGAGGCTATTAATGAATTTGATATATGCCTTGGCGTATTTGGTGAGTCCGTCAAAACAGATGTTGTAATACCGAATAAGATTTATCATTATGCGGCGGCTAAAAAATGTATAATAACGAAGGATACAGAAGGGGTAAAAGAGCTTTTTTTAGACAATAAAAATATCTGCTTGGTTAAAAATGATCCGAAGGAAATGAGTGAGGCCATCTTGGAATTATCGAGAGATGAAAAGATGAGAAATAAGATAGCGGTAGGAGCGTATGAGCTTATTGTGAAGGAATATAATGAGGATCAGGTGGCAGATAGTTTTGTGGAATTTTTAAGTAAAGCGGCGACAAGTGAATAAGACCACCCAAACATTCTTACTAAAACAAAAAGCTGCCGAACTTGGGTTCATGGGTATCGCTATAGCCAAAGCCGAGCACATGGATGAAGAAGCTCGTCGACTAGAAGACTGGCTCAACCAAGGCAATCATGGGGAGATGGCATACATGGAAAATCACTTTGACAAACGAGTAGACCCTACTCAATTAGTGCCTGGCTCAAAATCTGTTATCAGTCTGATGTATAATTACTACACAGAAGCGGAGCAGGACCAATCAGCTCCAAAATTTGCAATGTATGCCCACGGCAAAGACTACCATAAAGTTGTGAAGAAGAAGCTGATCCTGCTTTATAAATGGATGCAAGAAACAATCGGAGAGGTAGATGGACGATGTTTTGTGGACAGTGCGCCGGTGTTAGAGCGGGACTGGGCAAGAAGGTCAGGACTGGGCTGGGTAGGTAAACATTCTCTATTGGTCAATCCCAAAAAAGGATCTTATTTTTTCCTCTGCGAAATCATCTGCGATCTAGAGTTAGAATATGATCATCCAATAAAAGATCACTGTGGCACTTGCACTAGATGTATAGAAGCATGCCCTACGGACGCGATAAGCGAAAAAGGCTATGTCATGGATGGAAGCAAATGTATCTCCTACCTGACCATAGAGCATAAAGGAGCCTTACCAGAAGAATTCTCCCCAATGATGCAGGATTGGATGTTTGGTTGTGATATCTGTCAGCAAGTGTGTCCGTGGAATAGATTTTCGAAACCGCACGAAGAACCAAAATTTCTTCCTCATGAAGATCTCCTTGGAATGACCAAGAGTGACTGGAAGGAGATCACAGAAGATACTTTTGATAAGATTTTTGCTGGCTCAGCGGTGAAGCGGACTAAATATCAAGGGTTGAAGCGGAATATTGATTTTTTGAAATAAGATTAATCTTCGAACCCGTACTTTTCCCAGTCTTCTATATAATCGATATCTGATAAAGGCTCTATTTCGGCAACTATCAATCCATTATTAATAGCTTTTGATTTAGTGGATTTAAAAACAGATTCTGTGCTCCATTCAATGTCTTCAAATAAAAATTGATAATTAGAATCCATGCCAAGTAGATAATATCCGCCATCAAAACTTGGTCCTATGACCACATTATTATTTTCTAATGAGTCGACAGCCTGTTGGATATGTTCGGTGGATAATTGAGCACAGTCGCTTCCTATTATTATGACTTTAGCGCTTTGTTCGAATACTTCTGTGAATGCATGTTTTATTCTATCTCCTAGGTTATCACCAGATTGCAATCGTTTGATAAATTTTTCATTAGACCAGGAGTCAGACTCATCTATAAACTCTGAATAATAAACACACCTTTTCGCACTAGTTACCTCAGCCAATACATTTTTTGTGTGTTCAGTTAATCTAAGATAGATTTCTAGCGCTTTTTTATCTCCTACCTCTTTGGCTATCCTTGTCTTAACATGACCTAGGCGAGGATTTTTTATGAAGACAATAATACTTACAGTGGACTTTGTATCCATTTTTTTACTCAATTCTTAATATATTTTTAATGTCTAAAGGTATAAGCTGATTTAACTTAATGGCATACTGATTTCCACATCTGTTCCGATTGGGTTCCCTTGTTCATCATGCTTGTCAGTATACTTCACAGGATTGCTTCTTACACCTTTTCCTTTTAGTCTTTCATTCACCACATCTAAGGCAACAGATTTATGTGTTGACACCTTATGCTTTGCCGCGGCTTTTCTACCTAGTCCATTATCTGAGATCGTGCATTTTAGATTATTCCCTTCTAGATCAAACCGGACAGAGATATTTCCACGACGATCTTTCAAACTCTTCACTCCATGAATAATTGCGTTTTCTATAAATGGTTGAATGATCATTGTTGGAATGTCAATTCCATCTTCCATATTTGGATGCGAGATAATATCAAAATCAAAACTGTGATTATTGGCCATTTGTTCCAGACTGAGATAACTTTTTAGATAGGCCATTTCATCATCCAAAGAGATCTTTTCTTCTCGACTTTGATTGAGCACACTTCGCATCATAGATGAAAATTGCTGTAGATATCTCCTTGCTTTTTTGTTATCTTCTTTTGCAATCAGACCTTGAATCGAGTTCAAAGCGTTAAATACGAAATGCGGATTCATCTGCAGTTGAAGTGCTTTCTGTTGTAAGTTCAGCATCTTGTTTTCTTGTATAAGTAGCTTTCTTTCTTGATCAGATTTTACCTTGAGGCGATTGTATCGTGTATTAAAAAAAACAGCAGTCAATAAAATTCCCAAAGCACCTAACAAACCAGCTAACCAATAATATTGAACAGAATCATCATTCACTCGAATATCGATTGTCTTGGCATAAGTATGGTACTTATTATCTATACTGGCACGAACTTGAAACCGATATTTTCCTGGGGTAAGATTTCTATACTCTGCTTCTTTTTTCTTATTAGGCTTTGTCCATTTATTTATATCCTGATTATCTGATAAGTTATTTGATTTGGACAACTTAGTTTGATATGCTAGATCCTGAGGTCGAGTAAGATGAATGCCTTCAAATGATATGTCGAGATCATTACTTCCCTTGTTCAATACAACTGTTTGATCAGAAGGGTGAGATATTCCATTTACTTGAATGGACGAAATTTTTATCTTAGGGGGCTCTTGGTTTTTGGCATTTTTTGTGTCTATTATTTGATATAAATAAGAACCTGCGGCCACCCAAATATTCTCCCACTTATCCACCGTAACAGCATTGACAAGCTCAGTATTTAACGCTCTAATATTTGTTAGTTCTTGATTCCTAATGTTGAATATACTTAACTGGTTATCTGCACAATAAATCAATTCTGCACCATTAAGAGCAAATATTTTTGTCAACCCAATTGAGTCTGTCCTGTACAATGTATCAATCGATCCGTTATTACCAAATGAGGTGATTCCATTATCGTCGGAAATTATGAGTTTCTTGTTCAAGGAAGTAATACTGATGTCTGATTTGGGATGTAACACAAATGCTCGCCAGGATTTATCTTTTACAAATACTTTACGATCTATCCATAAATATTCTGTACCATCTATATCGTAGAAACCACCATTTTGGATCTCATTGATATTATAAAATTCTTCTCGATTAGGAATGTAATCGGTCCCGGATTTCTCAAAAACACCCGCAGTTGTGACTAACATGTTTTGGTCAGAACTTATATCTAAAATGTGAAGATTATTGGGACTTTGTAGAGTGGGTTTGATATCTGCTATCTTAAATAGACCCCTGGAAGTAAGGATTTGAGATATACCATTAGTGGTTCGAATGTCAACGATACTTCCATTGAATTTTTCTTTCTGATCAAGAATAATTCCGTCATAAAGACCTATGTCTCCAGTGGAAGTACCATATTGTAAGTATCCAAAATCTGTAGATTTCAGTGATGTAATCGTCTTAGATATATCATAAGTTTTTACTCGGTATTGCCCATGAAGCACTGAAGAGAAAAGAAAGATCCCCACAAAAGTAAAAAGTGATATCCAAGAGCGTACCACCATTGATTAATCTAAGATTTGGAGTTTGGCATATTTGAGCATAATTCGTTTTTCTTTACCGTCGGATAACCCATCAAAGAAAATCGTAGCAACTAGTCTTTCGTCTATAGTCTTGACCAGACCTTGACCAAACTTAAGGTGTAGAACATTCATCCCTTCCTTGATCTGAGATGCGGAACTTGCTTTGAAGTCTTCTGGATCTATTCCTAAAGATGGTACCTTATTGGTGCCAAGTTTTTTGAAATTACCTAATATTTTTGGCTTTGAAAAGCTTGGTTTTTCTTTTGAAATAGACATTAAAGAATCAATATTTGTCTGTCCTAGTTCTTCTAAGAATCGACTTGGATCATTGTATCTAGATTGTCCATATTGGTACCTACTCGTTGCATAACTAAGTGTAAGGTATTCCTCTGCCCTAGTAATAGCCACATAAAACAACCTTCGTTCCTCATCTATCTGATCTGGTGACGATAACGACATGAATGATGGGAATAAGTTTTCTTCCAATCCAACGACAAACACTGATCTATACTCAAGGCCTTTGGCTGCATGCACACTCATGAGCGTTACGACATCTGTGTTTTCTTCATCTTTATCTGCATCTGTCATGAGAGAAATCGATTGCAAAAATACGGACATGGATTTTTCTGTAACCTCCTCCCCTTCGACTAATTCATCTTCATCTACGAATTCTTTTACGGCATCCAACAATGCATTGGCATTCTCAACTCTACCCTCACCTTCTGGACTTGTATCTGATTTTAGCAATTCGGATATTCCAGACTTACGTACAATGAATGTTGCCAACTCGTAAGCATCTTGAGTGATAGCTTTCTGTTTGAATGCTTTGATCAATTGTACAAAATCTCCGATTGACTTTTTTGCTCTTGGTCCGAAATCTATTTGAGAAAGTACTTGCCACATGCTCATTTCATTGTCATCTGCCAGTTTTGATATCTTTTCTATCGTCGTTTTGCCGATGCTCCTTCGTGGATAATTAATGATACGTTTTAGTGCTTCATCATCTTTATCATTCACGGCAAGGCGCATGTAGGCGACAATATCTTTTATTTCTTTTCTTTGGTAGAACGAGAGACCTCCATATATTCTATAAGCTATGTTATTTCTTCTGAGCTGTTCTTCAAATACTCTCGATTGAGAATTTGTTCTGTACAAAATAGCGATTTCACTATTTCTGAGATTGTATCTGTTTTTACTTTCTACTATACTGTCTGCGATTCGTTTTCCTTCCTCAGTCTCTGTCATCGCTTTGATGACTTTGATTTTTTCCCCTTCTCCTTTATCCGTCCATATCTTCTTTTGAATCTGACGCTTGTTGTTGTTGATCACTTCATTCGCAGCTTCTACAATAAACTGTGTGGACCTATAATTCTGCTCCAGTTTGAAGATCTGTACTTTCGGGTAATCGCTTTGGTACATTAATATATTCTCGATTGTCGCACCTCTAAATGAATAGATAGACTGTGCATCATCACCCACAATACAGATGTTCTGTGGGCTATCTGGATAATCTACTAAAAGTTTGATTGTAGAATATTGGAGTACGTTTGTATCCTGAAACTCATCTACCATTACATACCGAAACTGACGCTGGTATTTTTCTCTTACTCCATCTGGATTCTGGTATAAAAGTCGAAACATCTGAAGTAGTAAATCATCGAAATCCATAGCGCCTGCGCGAAGACATTTTGCAGCATATTTTTCATAGATCTGATATATGAGAGGTCTTCGATTCATACGATCGAGTGCCATTAGTTCTTCGTTATTTACATATGCTTTTGGAGTGATGAGGTTACTCTTGGCTGCAGATATCCGAGCACGCACTGCACCATTGTTGTAAACCTTTTTATCGAGATTGAGTGATTTTATTATCTCATTGATCACGCTCTTACTATCATCCGTATCATAGATGGTAAAGTCGTTCGGGTAGCCGATTTTGTGTGCTTCTCTTCTTAATATTTTTGCAAACAATGAGTGAAACGTTCCAGCCCATACACGCTGGGCACCTGTACCGACTACTTTTTCGATCCGCTCTTTCATCTCTTTGGCAGCCTTATTGGTAAAGGTCAAGGCTAATATCTCCCATGGTGGTACTCCTTGATTGATAATATGAGCGATTCTATATGTCAGTACTCGCGTTTTACCCGAACCGGGACCGGCGATTACCATCACAGGACCTTCGGTAGCTGTGACGGCTTTCCTTTGTATTTCGTTTAATTCTTCTAGATATGAATATCCTACATCTTGCATAGTGGCAAATTTCGCAATTTTTAGATAGTTAATATATTACGAGATAGTTTAATTTGAAAATTGTTTTTATTTTTTTTGAATAAACAAAAATGGCTGCAACAAAGTACAGCCATTAAAATTTTGCTTTTGATTAGATTAACAAGTCAACGCATCTCTTTGAGTTTGGAAACTGTCAATCGTTTCTTGAGGAACTAGTTCACAATCATCTAGCTCGCTGATGTAATCATCTATTGCAGCTTTGTAAGCATCACAATTTGTTTGAGATGGGTCAGAACTGTAAGCTGATAAAGCATCGTTGATTTTGTTCGTCGCATCAGTAATTGAGCTAGTATCACAATCACCTCCACCGCAACTTGCCAGGGAGATTGCACAGATGACCAGTGCTGAATAAAGTAACTTTTCCATGTCTTTGATTTTTAGTTTCAGTAAATATAGTGAAGTGGTCTTAAAAAAGAATGACAACCGTTTTACAACTCTTTGTTTTACAGCGTTTCAACGCTCTTATGTTTATTTCAAACCCCCAAAACCCAAACTTTCATGATTTTCCTTCTAAAAACTCCTGACCTTCCTTTTACTTGGCTTTCCTTCTACATTGAATACCATTTTTGATTTTTTAGTCAATGGTGCACCTGTCGCCTCTTGATACATATTCTTATATTTATTGAATAGCGCTTTTGGCATCTTTTCTCCGTTGATTTTAAGATGCTTTCCTGAAAGTTCTATTTTATTAGTTTTATACTCCTCTAATAGTCCATCACGATTAAGTGAATTACCAATTTTATCTACTACCGTATTAGATCCAAATAGGCCTTCATTGTCTCTGATGTCGATGTTATTGTCATTGAAGAACTCGAATCCGTCAAAACCTTCGAAGTTTTTGAATCCATCAAAATCGTCCATTTCAAGATTATACATTTTCATTGTAGAGTCTAGTTGTATGCCCATGTTTTCTAAGACCTTTTCAAGATCTTCTAGCCCTTTTAGATTTTCAAATTGTTCTAATCCTTTAAGTTCTTTTAGATTTTCTAACTCTTTGAGACCATCAAAATTTTCTAATTCCTCAAGATCAAACATTCTGAAGTTCTCCATGTCTTTCATCTTTTCGAACACATCATTATCTAGTAATTGCTCAATGTTTCCTCCAAACTCTCTCCAGTTTTCTCCATCGAACATCATTCCAAATGAATTTGAGAAAATGCTATCAATTGATTTCCCATCAAAAAGATTTTCCATCTCAATCTGCATATCACCAAAACCATCACTCATATCAAATGTGAACCCTTCTAATGCTGCATCTATATCATCTTGATATTTAGGATATTCACTCTCTGGTATTACTTTGTCGTCT
Organism: uncultured Saprospirales bacterium; assembly: GCA_913061325.1. Classification (GTDB taxonomy): domain Bacteria; phylum Bacteroidota; class Bacteroidia; order Chitinophagales; family Saprospiraceae; genus CAJXUU01. The sequence goes on from CAJXUU010000004.1 coordinate 43,265, forward strand.
ATTTTGAGATTTGTAATTTGACCATTATTCTTTGTTAGCTCAATACTTTTACCGTTTTTCTCTGTTATTATTGTTATCACATCATTGTCAAGATGCATTTCGAAAGGAAGTGTGTCTATTTTAAGTGAAAACTTTTTTTCATCTTCAAGTTCGATATGAGATGTATCTCCAAAAAGCATTAAACTTTGATTCTTAAATTCCAGCACAGGATTTCCTTTCATATAGAATTTTTGATTGTATTTATTATTCTCATTTTGGTTTTCAAGTGAAAATGTTTTCTTTAGATGGTTGACCATTTCTCCATCCTCTACCTCCTTTCCATCTACTCTTAGTGATGAAAACAACCCTTTTGCAACCTCAACAACTATTTCATCGCTACCGCTCATTCTAATAGTGTCATTTGTTCTTTGTAATTTAGGAGAGTCTTCTGTCCTCTCAATCTCAAGTTGAGAACTTTCTGACAATGTTTTAGACATTTCATTTTGAGGTAGTTGACTATCTACATTGCTGGCAAACAACATTGCAACAAATAATAATAAAATAGTCGCTACGGACTTTTCTCTGATATCGTTTTTAGTTTGTTCCATATTGAGGATTCTTTTTATTCTGTTTAATAATTGATGTTTGTTCGATGCAAACGGTATAGCTAATGAAGGAATTCCGGCACTGCGGGCCTCTTCTAATTTTACCAAAACCTTCGCATATGTTACTGAATCGATGTTATAATTTATAGCTGCGTCATCACAGCAGTTTTCTCTTTCGGCTTTTATGTTGGCACTGATCCACCACATGGCTGGATGGAAGAAATAGACAATTTCTATTACGGTCAACACCATATTCACGACATAGTCATTGCGTTTTATGTGGAATAACTCATGAGTGATAATCGCTTCTATTTCCTGGGGCGTGAGCATATTGATCATTCCAATAGGGAAGAGTATGATTGGTTTTGCATGGCCTAATACCATGGGTACATTGATTTTTGCAGACTCTAGAATGCGAACAGCCTTTTTGACACCGATATTAGCTTTAGTGGTGACTAGTAGTTTTTGAACAGGCGGACTTATCAGTTTTGTAGCCGTTGATTTGATATACTTAATATATCCAAAAGAGAGGACAAACTTAAGTGAAAAAAAAATTGCGCCCACTATCCATATCGTATTGATATGATGTAAGTTATTAGTGAAGGCATTGTTTATGCTTTCTATTATGCTAACATAAGACTGAGTGATTGCGGTATTTCCAAATGAAGTACTGTTAATAGCTTCTGCAGCTGAGGTCGAGCTTGTATCCACATAGTAAATTATAAATGTGATCACACTACATACCAAAGACAAAAGAATACTACTCAAAGAAATATTGTACTTGAACGCTGAAGTCTTATGTTGATAAATCTTATGAACTCCTGACATTATAAGTGCTAATAGAGAAATCTGCCACAAAGAATGAATAATCGTCCATCCGAGTGCATATGATACATCTGTACCGAGAAATGAAGTTAATTGATCGATCATTTTATTTAGAGTTTTCTATGCTGGAGATTAGTTTTTTGATTTCATCTAGATCTTCTTGACTCGTCTCATTATTACCTAGAGCTTGCAGAACCAATGACTTTGCGGACCCTTTAAATGTTGAGCTAATGAAAGACGAGACTAAGTCAGTTTTAGCATCATTTTCTGAAACGGAAGCAGAGTAGATGTGTGTTCGAGAAGATGTATCTCTTACAGCATGACCTTTTTCTGCCATTATTTGCATTAACTTGAGCGTAGTCGTATATCCTGCATCTTTAGCTTCTGATATTTTTTCATGTACATCTCTTACTGAACATGGTCCTTTATCCCACAGTATTTGTAAGATTTTTAATTCACTTTTGGTTGGTTTGGCCATATGATTGTGTTTTATAATTAACTAAACGTAAACAGGTCTACGAATATTTTCGTACAAACATATACGAAGTTATTCGTACTTGCAAGTGTTTCTACGAATATTTTCGTAGAAAGGTTTATTTAAAGGTCAAATGTTGCATTTTTAAATGCTGCGCTGGTTTCTTCAAGGATTTGTTTATAGTATGATAGCTACTCAGAGATCTCATCTATAATTATATCCATCGTGAGTGGTATACACGCATCTAAAATCACGAAATACATTCGATCAACCATAAAACGATGCTTTAATACAATTCATCAACTCGACAAATCATCAATTAATTACTCATCTTTGTATACATGAAAATTAGCCTCCTTCAATTCGACATAAAATGGATGGATATTCAATCCAACATTGATATAATATCAAATCATCTATCTTCTTTGGAGATTGATCTATTGGTTCTTCCTGAGATGTTTTTAACGGGGTTTAATATGGATGCTAAGTCTGCGGCCATTCCTGAGGATCATTCCGCTATAAAGGCATTAACAACATTGGCTAGAAAAAATAATACTGGAATCATAGGTTCTTTGGCGATCAGTGAAGGAACAAACTACTATAACAGAGTACTATTAATAACGAATGAAGGTATAGTTGGGCGGTATGACAAGCAATATCTATTCACACCAAGTGGAGAAAGCGATACATTCTCAAATAAACAACCTACAACGTTAATAGAATATAAAGGATGGAAGTTGCTACCACAAGTTTGCTATGACCTCAGGTTTCCAGAGAATGTAAGATCAATAGATTATGCTGACTTGATTATCTATATGGCCAATTGGCCAATTGGCCGGATTCAACATTGGAATGCATTACTTAAGGCTCGCGCCATCGAAAATCAATGTTATGTGATCGGTTGCAATAGAATAGGACGGGATGATAATGGCTGGGAATTTCCAGGGTCCTCACAAATAATTGCTGCGAATGGTAGTTCAACTTTAATTGATGAAAACAACAATTCGCTGGAGATAGAAATATCCAAAGATGACGTAATTAACTATAGAAGTAAATATCCTTATTGGAGAGACAAGAAGTAAAAATCTCTAAATAAATAGTAGAATTCATTCAATTGATAAAAATCGCCTCACTCCTAAGTAGGCCAACTTGTTTGAAAATATGCTGAAAAAACTTACCTTTGCAAATCTTTTGCACAGCAAAAAGAAAATTTGAAATAAGTAAACTCATAATATTCTGACATTCAGAATATTACATAACAAAAGAAACATACTACGAATGGCTTTAATAGGAAAAATTAGAAACAATTTTTGGTTTGTATTATTGGTATTAGGTCTTGCCTTAGCAGCATTTGTGATCATGGATATGATGAATGCAGGAAATCAAGGTGGATTAGGTCCAAAACAAATCATAGGAGAAGTAGCTGGAACTGAAATAGATTACAGAGACTTTCAGAAAGCTGAGCAAGCACTTTATTCAGGAGGAACAGACTCTTACGCTGGCAAAACTAGTGCATGGAATTACCTTACAGAGAAAGCAATCGTTGAAGACCAAGCGTCGAATCTAGGAATAGGAGTAAGCGGGGATGAATTATCCGAATTATTATTTGGTAGTCAATTGAGCCCTGTGATTCAAAATGTATACAGAAATCCTCAAACAGGTCAAGTAGACATGCAAAGTTTACTAGGTGTAAAACAAGCATTGCAAAATGGAGATGAGCTTAATCCAGATTTTGTATTAAGATGGGAAGAACTACAGAAGCAAGTTATAAAAATTGCAAAGCAAGAGAAAATAAATGCTTTAGTTTCTAAGTCGATATTCACACCCAAGTTTATTGCTGAAAACATAGGAATTAAGTCTTCTGAAAAAGTAAGTTTTGACTTCGTAAAGATTCCTTTTGACAATATTGAAGACTCGGAAGTAACACTTGCAGATACAGACTACTCTTCTTATATTAGTGATAATGCATTCATATACACGAATGAAGAAGAAACAAGAGTAATAGAATATGCGGTACTTGATGTACTGCCTACAGCTGAAGACTCTGTAAATATCAAAGCGGATTTAGCAGATAGAGCAACTGAGTTTAAATCTAAATCTTCTAGCACAGAAGATTCTCTATATGTAATCAACAATGAAGGTTTTTATAGTCCTTTCTATGCAAGACAAGATGACCTTACTGGTCCTATTAAAGATGCAGTTGTTGATATGAACGTAGGAGATGTTTATGGTCCTTACTTAGATAATGGAGGATATTTCATAGCAAAACTAACCGGCAAAGGAGTAATTCCTGATTCAGTACAAGCAAGTCATATATTGAGGCCAGCTGCTCAGGGAGATGTAGTAGGTATGGCTAGTGCAAGAGCTTATATAGATAGTTTAAGAGTATTAGTAGAAACAAGGAAAGCTGATTTTGCTGATTTAGCAATAGACAATAGTTCTGATGGATCTGCGGCTCAAGGTGGCGACTTAGGAACGTTCGCTCAAGGAAGAATGGTGCCAGAATTTAATAAGGCTGCATTTGTGGGAAGTACAGAAGGAGGTCTTTACACAGTACAAACTCAATTTGGGGTTCACTTGATCAATGTGAAAAAGAAAGTATTCAATGATACAAACCCAAAGTACAAAATAGCGCTTATCAGATCTGCAATCGTACCTTCTGAAGAAACACAGAATACTGTATATGAAGTGGCTGATCAAATCGTAAGTGCTAACAGATCTTTGGATGCACTAAGAACGGCAGTAGAGGGAAAAGCAAATATGTCAATCGAGAGAACAGCTCCTTTAAAAGCTAATGATTACCTAGTAGGTGCTCTCGGCGGTGGAGAAACATCAAGAGAAATCGTAAGATGGGCATATGATGTAGATTCAAAAGCTGGAGAAGTTTCTCCAAGTATATATACATATACTGATCTAGTAAACTACTTCAACAATAAGTATGTATTAGCTGGTCTTGCAAGTGTAACTGCACCAGGACTTTCTACTGTATCTGACTTAAAGAACGATATCGAGGTATCAGTAATGAATCTTAAAAAAGGAGAATCAATTGCTAGTAAAATAAGTGGTTCAGATCTTGCATCAATAGCAAGTAGCTTTAATACCTCAGTAGAGTCGGCAAATGATGTAGCATTCACTGCAGGTGGAGTTACTGGATTAGGAAATGAACCAAAAGTATTGGCTGCAGCTCTTAGTCAAGCTGAAGGATCAATGTCTAAAGCAATCATTGGAAACAATGGTGTATATGTAGTAAGAACAAACTCTAAAACTGCAGGCACAGCACCAGCAAACGTTTTAGCTCAAACTAGATCATTGAATAATACAAATAGAGGAAGAGTTAACTTTAGTCTTTTGAATTCTCTTAAAGAGAAATTCAAAGCAACAGATAACAGATCTAAGTATTTCTAAGATCCGAAAATAAAACACCATAAAACCTATCAACCAGGTATAAAGCCTGATTCGCAATGTGAGTCAGGCTTTTTTGATTCTTCTATTCAAATCTCAATTCTAATATCTAACCCATTCCCGATGGATTAATATCAGGCAATCCCAAATTGTGGATAAATACATCATAATAAATTAAATATATACTGCTATAAACTCTGATATATCTAAGCAATTCTATAATTTTGACCTTTAAATTCTACTTCTAGATTCTCAGTGAAACATGAGGTATCTCTAGGAAAAAAAATTGTTGAATTCAACATATATTTTCGAGAAGTAGTATAATTCTGCACAAAATCCAATAATGGCAGTAGATGTAATTTTAGGACTCCAATGGGGAGACGAAGGCAAAGGGAAAATCGTAGATTATCTTGCTGACAAATACGATATGGTATGTAGATTCCAAGGCGGACCAAACGCTGGACATACGATCATTATCGGAACAAACAAGTATGTTCTTCATACTATTCCTTCAGGTATATTCAGACAAAACATAACCAATGTCATAGGCAATGGTGTTGTAATCGATCCTATTACAATGGTGAGAGAATTGGATAATCTTGATAAAGAAGGAGTAGAGTTCCGAAGCCGATTATTCATAGCGAGAAAGGCACACTTGATATTACCTACTCATAGATACATAGATGCTGCATCGGAAGCCGCAAAAGGAAAATCAAAAATAGGGAGTACCCTCAAAGGGATAGGACCTACTTATATGGATAAGACGGGTAGAAATGGCATAAGGGTAGGAGATATCGAAACTGCGGACTTTAAAGAAAAGTATGAGGCGTTAAAAGCGAAGCATATGGAATTCATCAAATTATATCCTGAGATAGAGTTTGATCTTGCTACAGAAGAAAAGAAATGGTTTGATTGTATCAACATCATCAAAGAACTCAACTTTGTGGATGGTGAATATATGGTCAACAAAGCTATAAAAGCGGGTAAAAAAGTTTTGGCAGAAGGAGCACAAGGCTCTATGCTTGATATTGATTTTGGTACTTATCCATTTGTTACTTCATCAAACACGATTTCTGCTGGAGTTTGTAATGGTTTAGGTATTGCACCTTCTCAGATAGGGGAGGTGATTGGTATCGTAAAAGCATATTGTACGAGAGTAGGATCTGGCCCATTTCCAACGCAATTGGACGATGCTGATGGTGAAAAGTTAAGAGCGATAGGTTCTGAGTTTGGCGCTACAACAGGGAGACCGAGAAGATGTGGATGGATTGATATCCCTCAATTACTATATACTATTATGTTGAGTGGTGTGACGCAAGTTGTCATTACAAAGCTAGATGTACTCGATGAATTCGAAACGATCAAAGTAGGAACTCACTACGATGTGAATGGTGAAATCACCAACGAACTGCCTTATGATATCAATGTACCTGGAATAACTCCGGTATATGAATCACACAAAGGATGGTCAAGTAGTTTAGATGACGTAACTACTCTTGAAGGGTTACCGCAAGAGGCAAAAGATTATCTAGCTGAGCTAGAAAGACAATTCGGAGTTCCGATTTCTATGGTGTCTACTGGTCCCGAAAGACATAAATTACTCGTGAAATAATAAACACTTTCTTTAGAATTCTACGGGGAGATAAATATTGAACCGCGATTGGGTAATTTGCCTGATTGCGGTTTTTTGTTTGCTAACATTATCTTCCATTCAAAAAACTAATATCTTTAATCCATTCAAGAAAAAAGGTTAGCGCACTGAATTGTATTGATTTAAATTGAAAACTATTCAATCCATTTTAATTATAAATAAATAGAAGATGAATATATCACTAGAAAATAGAAATGCCCTTGTCTGTGGCTCGTCAAAAGGGATTGGATCAGCATCAGCGAAATTGCTTGCCGAGATGGGTGCTAATGTGACTTTAGCTGCTAGATCTGAAGATAAGCTTAAAGCTTTGGTGTCAGAGTTGGACACTTCGAAAGGACAGAGACATGACTATATTACTGTAGATTACAATGTACAGGCTGATTTGAGAACTAAAATAGAGTCTCTTGCTTCAAAAAAGAATATTCATATCCTAGTGAATAATACAGGAGGACCACCAGCCGGCCCGATAGCAAAAGCAACACCTGAGGCTTTTTTAGCTGCTTATAATCAGCATCTAATCTGTAACCATATACTAGCTACTACATTGCTTCCTGGTATGGAGGCAGACGGTTTTGGTAGAATCATTAATATAATATCTACGTCCGTAAAAAGTCCCCTTGCCAATCTAGGAGTGAGTAATACGACTCGTGGAGCTGTAGCTAGTTGGTCCAAGACACTAGCGGGAGAAGTGGCTAGTAAAGGTGTCACCGTAAATAATGTACTACCAGGCGCTACGAATACTGGAAGACTAGATGAAATTATAGAAAACAAGGCCAAAAAAGCGAATAAAACAAAAGAAGAAACTATTAATTCTATGCAATCTATTATACCGATGGGTAGATTTGCAGAACCATCAGAAATTGCAGCCGCTATAGGTTTTCTTGCCAGTCCTGCCGCATCATACATTACTGGGATCAATATTCCAGTGGATGGTGGCCGAACTAAATGTTTATAAAAAAATGTTAGTCAATATATGAGCGACGATCTTCCATCTAGAGAGATATTTCCTGATACGCTTTTCGAATTATCAGAAAGTGATCTATACAAAGCGATAAGAGATAGAGTAGCGTATTTGTTGGAGAAAAAACCAGAATTGTTGATGAGTTATCTTTATCGATTGGATGTTTTGGAAGTGAAAATTAATGCTGTTTTATCCCCAATTGCTATTGTCCCTCCTATCGAAGGATTGGCAAGATTGATTTTAGAAAGACAAAAAGAAAGAATTGCCACAAAGCAAAAATATAAATCAGATCCGCCCATCCCTGGTTGGGAATTTTAATTGTGGAGCGATTCTAATAGTCATAATGTTTAACAACAGTGCAAGCCATTTGAATGAGGTTATTCAAAAGTATCGGTATCGTATTCAGATCCACCAAGTATAGTGAGAGTAGCTTGATCTTGGATGTATTTACGAGAGAGAAAGGATTGAGGTCATTTATTGTAAGTGGGGTAAGGTCCAGTAAAACAAAAAATAAAGCATCTTTATATCAACATCTTAACATACTAGACCTTGTAGCCTATGATAAAGATGACAAACTAGCTAGAATCAAAGAATGCAGAATTGAACATCATTATAAGAAACTATCATACGATGTAGTCAGATCCTCGATTGGGCTATTTATCTTAGAAGTATGTAAAAACGCAATCCGAGAACGAGAGGAAAATATTCCTCTTTTTGATTTTATATATAGTCGACTTACTCTTTTGGACAGCGATGAACCCATTAACCTTGGCTTGTTTAGCGTCAAGTTTATGTTGGAATTATCGGAGCACATTGGATTTATGCCGATCAATAATTTTCATACGGACACTCCATATTTCGACCTTTATAATGGCAAGTACCAAGATCATAATACTGAAAAGTACGTTTCTACCAAAGAAGTAAGTGCCGCCATCGGTATGATTGACCATATGTCTATGGATGGATTGATTGCCCTTTCTTACCCCAAAGAACTACGTAATCAGGTTATAGATGATATGGTTATTTATTATAGATTGCATATCGAACAGTTTAGAGAATTGAAGACTCTGGATGTATTGAGGACTATTTTTTAAATTGATTTGTTTAGGGAATATTCATATATATGGAATATTATAATTCGATACGGGTTAAGCCTTGTTGTTTCTGAAATATTGCCTCCTTCTCGATGTTTTTCGCTCAATTTAGTGTTTTGTTTTTCAACTAGACTTGTCGCTCGCCGCGACTGGCGTTCATTTCTTTCTTAAAAAAGAAACGAACCAAAGAATTCAAGGCTTTAATTAGTTCTTCACGGTAAATAAAATTCCAAATTGCTAAATGCAAAAAACTCGCTAAGGAAATCTTACACATTTACTCACTTGATTGATTAACTA
>CAJXUU010000005.1 GCA_913061325.1 uncultured Saprospirales bacterium
CTGTGTTTTCTGCCTTGAACTTAAATTAATTCTCAATGAATCTAAAGTGACATATTCAAACTGAATTGGTAAAAGTTATTGTTGTTTCACACTAGTAAATGTCTCCAAAAGCTCTTTTTTTATTAAATACCAAGCATTATATGATATATTATCATTAGATCAAATAACTTTGTAATCTCAACCAATTGTATAATTTTTTTGTCTACTTATCTAAGACGGATAAGTAAAAATCTTAAGTAATGGATCATACAAAATTGAACCAGGAGATTGTAGAATCTTTAAAGCACTGGAAAGAAATAGTAAAGAAGTATCAAGAACCTGATAATAAGAAGGCGGCAATTCAATTATTGACATCTTTTCTACCTTACCTTGGATTATGGGTGTTGATGTATTTTAGTATGGATTGGTCAATCTTTATTACAATAGGACTAGGAATTATAAATGCATTTTTTCTAGTTAGAATTTTTATTATCCAACATGATTGTGGACATCAGTCATTTATGAAGTCCAAAAAACTTAACAACATTGTCGGATATGTTTGTAGCGTATTTAGTGGACTTCCTTATAAATACTGGGCCAGGGTTCATAATTTCCACCATGCTCATTCAGGAGTATTAGAAACATTAGAAATTGGAGATATACCTACTCTTACAGTCAACGAGTTTAGAAAACTTACACGATGGGGTAGGATAAAATATAAGACGTGGAGAAATCCATTTGTGACATTTGTTATTGCTCCAGCTTATTACATTGGTTTATCAAATAAGTTGCCGATTTTTCAATTCAAAAATTTGAAAAAGGAAATTTGGAGTCAGTTTAAAAATAATGTCCTGATCATTGGGGTTTACGTTTTACTTGCTTATTTACTTGGCTGGAAGCAATTCTTGTTTGTTCAGTTGTTCCTAGTTTTTGTATTTGGAATCATAGCATTTTGGTTCTTTTATATTCAACACCAGCATGAACATTCTTATAAACAGTGGCAAGACAACTGGAACTACTTAGTTAGCGCTATCAGAGGGAGTTCGTATTATAAGCTACCAAAAATGTTTCAATGGATGACGGGCAATATTGGGATTCACCACATTCACCATTTAAGTAGTTTGATTCCTAATTATAATCTTGAAAAGTGTATGAGAGAGAATACAATCCTAAATAAATATGTGACAGTAGTTACATTTTGGGAAAGTCTCAAGATGATGTCTCATAAATTATGGGATGAAGAAAAACAAAGGATGATTTCTTTTAGGGAATATTATCAAATGGAAAAAATGCGATTAACTTAATTCCTATTTCAAGAATAAAAAAGTCCGACCAATTTGCGAAGGTCGGACATAAACGATGTCATAGGTGTCTTTGACTGAACCTTTTATACCTGGTCTTTGTCATTATTGTTGCTTTTAAGACTATCATTCATTAGAGAAGTCACATTTAGAACTAAAACTTTACTCAAAGAAATAAAAAACACTATGAATGCAGTTATTACTGGAAGTACAAAAGGAATAGGTAAGGCGATAGTTGACCTTTTAGTCTCTAAAGGTATTAATGTAGCTATCTGCTCTAGGAATATAACTGATGTAAATGAGTGCATAAAGACCTTGTCAGTATCTTTCCCTGGTGTGAAAATCATAGGCCGTGCTGCAGATATGAGACAAAAAGAGGATGTAGTATCATTCTCTCAGTTTGTGCTAGATCATTTTGAGACTGTGGATATTCTTATTAATAATGCAGGAGTCTTCTTGCCAGGAGAAATCACACAAGAAGAAGATGGCGCACTAGAACAAATGATGGAAACGAATCTGTATAGCGCCTATCATTTAACTAGAGCATTGGTGCCAAATATGATTGCTAACGGACACGGACATATCTTCAATATGTGCAGCATAGCTAGTAAAATTGCATATCCTAATGGAGGATCATATAGTATTTCAAAATTTGCACTTCTTGGCTTTTCAAAGGTTTTAAGAGAAGAACTGAAAACAAAAAACATAAAAGTGACCTCCATTCTACCAGGTGCTACATGGTCAGCTAGCTGGGCAGGGGTAGATCTACCAGAAAGTAGGTTAATGCAAGCGAGCGATATTGCAAAAATAGTTTGGACTGCATTAGAAATGAGTCCTTCAGCGGTGATAGAGGATATAACTCTAAGACCCCAACTTGGTGATTTGTAGACTAATAATTAACACATCCTTCAATTATCTTCTTATAATCAGTTAAATATCAATTAATATAAATCTGTAGCCATTAATGGCTTATTATTTGAAGTATTTTTGGGGATATATTTTTCAAAAAATTTAAAGTCAATGAAAATATTATTTGCCTTTTGCTTTTCTCTAATCAGTTTTTCTGGATTCACTCAAGATAAATTGGAACCTGCCAATTGGTCCTTTCATATATTAGAAAATGGAGAAGATTACGTTTTTAAAGCAACTGTTGATTTAGACGATGGATGGGCTATCTATTCTCAGTATACTGAAGAAGGCGGACCAATACCTTTATCATTTACTTTTAAGGATAAGACTGTTTTAAAAGGAAAAACAGAAGAAAAATCGGAGGCTATTAAAATAATGAGTGAGCTTTTTGAAGTAGAAGTAATCAAGTTCAAAAAACAAGCAGTATTCGAACAGCGATTTACCAAGAAAAAAGGCATGAAAACCTTCTCCGGTGAACTTCGATTTATGTGTTGCGATGACTTAAGATGCCTGCCGCCGACAGTTGTGGAGTTTGATATCGGTCTATAGTATCGGTTTTTGAGTAATTATACATATTTTCGGCCCTCGTAATTAGCGGCTGACTAACTTTATCTACCATATGAATAAGAATCATAATGTAGAACAACTAACAATCCAAATGAAAATATTACAATCCCTTTTAGTACTATTGATGATAACCTCAACTTCATTGAGTGCTCAGATATTAGAACCAGTCAAGTGGAAGTTTTCTACAGAAGAAGTATCAAATAAGGAATACAATCTTGTATTCACCGCATCAATAGATAAAGGTTGGACGGTATATTCCCAATTTACTTCTGATGATGGCCCAGTTCCTACTTTGTTGACTTTTGAGTCAATTGATGGTGCCGAACTTGTTGGTAAAGGAATTGAAACAGGACACAAAAAAGAAGGATTAGATAAGTTATTTGATGTAAATGTTATTAAATTCTTGGCAGATGAAAAGTTTGTAATCAAACAGAAAATAAATGTTTCTAACGATTCTAAACCAATCTCAGGTTACTTGACTTTTATGACTTGTAACGATAAAACGTGTCTTCCCCCTACTGATATAGATTTTACATTCAATGTTAAGAGTTCTGGAAATAGTGCAATTAACACGACAACAGATAAATCATCAGATAGCGCTATCAAAGTGCCGGATGACCCTAATAATGATCAGACCAATGCAGCCGGACAAGGAGGAGCCAGCGAAGCTTCTCAGAATTCATCGGCATCAACATTCTCATTGAACTCTTCAGATGATCAAAAGCCATCAGGGTTACTAGAACCTGTGAAATGGAAGATGGATAAGAAAAAATTATCTGGTGATGAATACGAACTCACTTATACCGGGTCTATCGATGAAGGCTGGGCAGTATATTCTTTATACATGGAAGAAGGAGGGCCAGTACCTACTACGATCACATATGAAAATGCAGAGGGAGCGGAATTAATGGGTAAAGCGATCGAGACTGGAAATAGAAAAGAAGGCTTCGATAAAATGTGGAAGGATGAAGTTGATAATGTGATCAAATTTAAATATGGAAAAGATTATGTAATCAAGCAGAAGGTGAGAATCACTGACCCTTCCAAGCCGTTTGCAGGGTATCTCACGTTTATGACATGCAATGATAAAACCTGTCTTCCTCCTACTGATATTGATTTCGATTTCGGTTTTGGAGCAGTTGCAAATAATGCTACTGCAACTGGAGATGCTTCTACAATAGTAGGCATGAAAGTAAATGCAGATGGTAAAGTAGATCAAAGAATAGGTGCCATCGTTGAAACATATAAAACACCACTCTCAGATTGTGGTCAAACTGAAGGAGCAAATGATAGTAGCCTTATCTGGTTATTAATAGCGGGTATGTTGGGCGGCTTTGCTGCTTTATTGACTCCATGTGTATTCCCGATGATTCCTATTACAGTAAGTTTCTTCACAAAAGATACTAAGAGAAAGGGATGGATGAATGGATTGATCTATGGAGTATCTATCATAGTAATCTATGTAGTTCTAGGATTAATAATTACCGTAACGCTAGGACCAGAAGCTTTGCAAGCATTATCTACCAACTGGATTGCAAACACTGCCTTCTTTTTGATTTTCTTGTTTTTCGCAGGTTCTTTCTTTGGATATTACGAATTGACTCTACCTAGTTCTTGGTCTACAAAGAGTGATCAAATGGCAGATAAGGGTGGTCTTATTGGGATTTTCTTTATGGCAGCCACATTAGCATTGGTCTCTTTTTCTTGTACAGGCCCGATAGTCGGATCAGCTCTAGTAGCTGCAGCAAAAGGAGGGTTTGTAGGACCATTAGTAGTAATGTTCGGATTCTCATTTGCTCTAGCACTTCCATTTGGGTTGTTTGCTGCATTCCCTGCGTGGCTTAATTCTCTTCCTAGATCTGGAGGATGGATGAATAGTGTAAAAGTTGTACTTGGATTTTTAGAAGTTGGATTTGCATTCAAGTTTTTATCTACTGCCGATCTTACCCAGCATTGGGGAATATTGAAGTATGAAACGTTCATGTTCATACTTGTAACTGTTTGTCTATTGATAGCAGCTTACTTGTTTGGATTCATCAGCTTTCCACATGATAGTCCAGTCAAAAAACTGAGTGTTCCAAGAAAAACGTTAGCAGCAGCATTTACGGCATTGGCTATATATCTTGGTTTTGGTTTCTCAGTGAATAGTGATACTGGTATCTATAATTCACTTTGGCTTACGAGTGGTTTTTCTCCGCCAGTTATGTACAATATGTTCCTAGAAAAAGGAAAAGTAGACCCAGAAATAAAAGAGAGATATCCTTCTTTCACTAAATGTGCTAATAACATTGATTGTTTCAAAGATTACTACGAAGGATTAGCGTATGCAAAAGAAGTAAACAAACCAGTATTTCTTGATTTTACAGGACATGGATGTCAGAACTGCCGAAGAACTGAAGATAATATCTGGGTGGATGATAAAGTAAGAAAAACATTGAATGACGATGTGGTCTTAGTCTCTCTATATACTGATGATAAAGAGAAACTAGAACAAACAATAGTGTCTGTAAGAGAAGATACGAAATTGAGAAATGTTGGTAACAAGTGGGCCGATTTCCAAGTTGTAAACTTTGCTCAAAATAGTCAGCCACTGTACATCATGATGACAAATGATGAAAAAGTAATCACTCACCCAAGAGGATATGAAGGTGGCATCGAAAGCTATCAGGACTATCTAGATTGTGGGCTCGATTATTATAAAAATAAGTAATCTATTGATTTAAATAATATTGGCGAAGGCCTTTGTAGAATGGAAATTTTACAAAGGCCTTTTCATTTTTTGAATGTTGATTTTTCAGGTGATTTAGAAAAACAAAAAAGATCATCAAGGGTTGCTCGATGCTCTTTTTGTTGTTTGTAAACTCTTTTCTCTTTGTAGTTTTATTATCTAAGCACTTTTATTATTTACTTTTTCGGCTACGGACGTATGTTCTCGCAGGCCCGCATTTTCTTTGGATTTAGTGACTTACGAAGCTGTAGTACTTTCAAATTGATTTTATACATTATACAATGGTGTGTTAGGAAGCTGTAGTACTTTCAAAATTGATTTTATACATTATACTATAGTGTCTAACGAAGACGGTTGTTCTCGCAGGCCCGCATTTCCTATGGAATTGCTATTCCAGCTCGTCGTACTTTCAAAAGTTTTATTTTTTTACTTTGGTGTCTAACGAAGACGGTTGTTCTCGCAGCCCCGCATTTCCTTCGGAATTGCTATACCTGCTTGTCGTACTTTCAAAAATTTTATTTTTGAAAGTACTTAGCTGTGAGAGAAGGATTCGAACCTCCACGAAGCGCTTAGCCACAAGGCAAATATCTTAATGATTTAAGGGAAAAACTTATGTGGTCAACCCATTACCTAGCGTTTATTGCGTGATCTTCACCCCCGAGACAGGAGGGCATGTCTGCCAATTTCATCACCTCACAATGTTTTGTGTTTTCATTCACTTTTGAATGATTTGATAATACAAATATAGAACGGATAGTTTTATTATACAACATTATATCAGTTAAATGGGCATTATCTATATTTTTATTCAGTAATTATACAGAATTATGTATTAATATTCATTTTAGTTGAGTAAAGTGATTGATTTTAGAATGATTGTTTAGCATTAATTATAAAAAGCTGAATGATAATATAAAATATAGTATAAAAAATGAATGATAATACTAAATATGAGAGTATTTGTGAATGGCTGAACATATTGGAATAGAAAATATGCCTATCTGAATTTCAATCTGCATAAAAATTCAATTATTATCTAACAATATCCTTCCTCTTTATTCTGTACCTTCGCTGTCCCTAACTCAAACAATAACTTATGGAGGTACAAGCACCTTACCAACCGAAATATAAAATTAGAATCGTAACCGCAGCATCACTCTTTGATGGTCATGATGCAGCGATCAATATCATGCGTAGGATTATGCAGAGATCTGGTGCTGAGATTATACATCTCGGACATAACCGATCTGCAAAAGAAATTGTTGATACTGCTATCCAAGAAGATGTGCAAGGTATAGCGATCACTTCGTATCAAGGCGGGCACAATGAGTACTTCAAGTATATCTACGATCTTCTCAAGGAAAAGGGTTGTGGACATATCAAAATCTTCGGTGGTGGAGGTGGCACGATCCTTCCTACAGAGATCAAAGATCTGCATGATTATGGTATCTCTCATATCTATAGCCCAGATGATGGACGTAAGATGGGATTGCAGGGTATGATCAATGATGTATTGCAAAATTGCGACTATCCAATAGGTGAAAAATTAAATGGAGAACTCAAAGATTTATCTTCAAGAAAACCAGGGGCTGTAGCGAGATTAATCACCGCTATCGAAAACTTTCCAGATCTTCATCAAGGATGGATGGCTGACATCGAAAAGCAATCTACCAATGCTCCAATATTAGGAATTACAGGAACTGGGGGGTCTGGAAAATCAAGTTTGGTAGATGAATTGGTACGAAGGTTTTTAATTGAATATCCTGAGAAGCATATTGCAATAGTATCCGTAGATCCATCAAAAAGAAAAACAGGAGGAGCACTGCTAGGAGATAGAATCCGTATGAATGCCATCAATAATGATCGAGTATATATGAGGTCATTGGCAACAAGACAGAGTAATCTTGCGCTATCGAAGCACATCAAAGGCGCTATGGATATTCTTCAGGCTGCCAATTATGACTTGATCATCCTAGAGACTTCTGGAATTGGGCAGTCAGATACAGAAATAGTAGATCACTCTGACGTAAGTATGTACGTCATGACTCCTGAATATGGAGCGGCTACACAGTTGGAGAAAATAGACATGCTTGATTATGCGGATGTAATAGCACTCAATAAATTCGATAAGCGAGGGGCACTGGATGCACTCAGAGACGTCAAAAAACAATACCAAAGAAATAATGATCTGTGGCATGATGATCCTAATACGATGCCAGTATTCGGAACCATAGCATCTCAATTCAACGATCCTGGAACGAATACACTTTATCGTAAAATAATGGATACGATCCAAGAAAAAACAGGAGCAAAATTTCCGCCACAGAGTATTTTCTTAGATGGTGAAAGTGAGAAAATATATATTATTCCGCCTGCAAGGGTTAGGTACCTTTCAGAGATATCTGAGAGTAATAGAAACTATGATAAATGGGCAAAGAAGCAATCCAAATTAGCATCTCAAGCTTATGCACTGAATATTACAGCTGGAATCGTACCTGATGATTCTATAAAAGAAGCAGTAGAAAATCAATTGACAAGGACATTCGAAGATATGGATGGATCTTGCAAGCGTATAGTAGAAGGTTGGGAAGAGAAAGTAGAATCATATAAAAAGCCAGAATTTATATATAAGGTAAGAAATAGAGAGATCAAGGTAGAAACTACTACTAAGTCTCTTTCTGGAAGTGATATTCCTAAAGTTGTTTTGCCAAAATATAGTGATTGGGGTGATATTCTAAAATGGAATCTGCAGGAGAATGTACCTGGTGAGTTTCCTTATACAGCAGGTGTATTCCCTTTCAAAAGGAAAGGAGAAGACCCTACTCGGATGTTTGCAGGAGAAGGAGGACCAGAAAGAACGAATAAGAGATTCCATTATCTTTCTCTAGATACGCCAGCAAACCGATTGAGTACGGCATTTGATTCTGTGACATTGTACGGAGAAGACCCCGATCACAGACCGGATATCTATGGGAAGATTGGGAATGCTGGAGTAAGTATTTGTTGTCTTGATGATGCAAAGAAGTTGTATTCAGGTTTTGACCTTTGTCAGCCGAGTACTTCTGTATCTATGACTATTAATGGACCCGCGGCTACGATATGTGCTTTCTTTATGAATGCTGCGATAGACCAACAATGTGAAAGATATATCACAGAGCACGGTCTAGAAACAAAGGTAGAAGCTGCCCACAAAGCCAAATTCGATGATAAAGGATTAAATCGACCAGTATATTATGGTGATCTGCCAAAAGGAAATGATGGCTTAGGTCTTATGCTACTTGGACTTACGGGTGATGAAGTACTTGATGCTGATATTTATAATCAAATGAAGGTAAAAGCCTTGACTTCTGTAAGAGGAACAGTACAAGCTGATATCCTCAAAGAAGATCAGGCACAAAATACTTGTATATTCAGTACTGAGTTTTCACTCAAAATCATGGGTGATGTACAGCAGTACTTTATCGATGAAGGGGTTAGGAATTTTTATTCTGTATCGATTTCTGGATACCATATTGCTGAAGCTGGAGCCAATCCTATTACTCAACTGGCATTTACACTTTCAAACGGATTCACTTTCGTAGAATACTATCTATCGAGAGGGATGGATATTAATAAATTTGCACCAAATTTAAGTTTCTTTTTTAGTAATGGTATTGATCCTGAATATGCAGTAATCGGTCGTGTAGCTAGAAGAATATGGGCTAAAGCCATGAGAGAAAAGTACGGTGCGGATGATAGATCACAAAAACTGAAGTATCATATCCAAACGAGTGGAAGATCATTGCACGCGCAAGAGATTTCATTCAACGATATCAGAACTACGCTCCAAGCATTGTATGCGATATATGATAACTGTAACTCGTTACACACAAATGCATACGATGAAGCTATCACCACTCCTACAGAAGAATCTGTAAGACGTGCTGTTGCTATCCAAATGATTATCAATCACGAATTAGGTCTTGCTAAGAATGAAAATCCACTTCAAGGATCATTTATCATAGAGGAATTGACGGATTTAGTAGAAGAGGCTGTCTTAACAGAATTTGATAAAATCACAGAGCGTGGAGGAGTATTAGGAGCGATGGAAACGATGTATCAGAGAAGTAAGATTCAAGAAGAAAGCCTGCACTATGAGATGCTCAAACATACTGGAGAATTCCCTATTATAGGAGTGAATACATTTCTATCTAAAGATGGATCGCCAACCGTGATTCCAGAAGAAGTAATCCGAGCTACTGAGGAGGAGAAAATGGATCAAATCAAAACATTAGAAAATCTAAAAGATGCGTCCAAAGATGAGAGTGCAGCTATATTAAAAGAACTGCAGACCGCGAGTATTCAGAATAAAAATATCTTCGAGCATTTGATGGTAGCAGCTAAGAAGTGTTCATTGGGTCAAATTACGAATGCTTTGTATGAGGTAGGAGGGCAGTATCGTAGGAATATGTAAGGTATGAGAAACTCAAACCATTGCACAAAGTGTGATTCCACCCAAATAATCCACATAAAAGGTGGAGGAACTTGGACAGGGTACTATAACCATATCAGTTCAGATAGTTTGAAGCCTATCCTTATGACTAGATATTTATGGTAACTCGGTTTATAGCAAAGTGATAAATGATAGAAACTATGTTCTAAATGTTGAAAATCTATCGTCAGGTCTCTATCTTTTATCTTTGTTAGATGAGAATAATTCCGTTTTGACTCAAAAAATTATTGTCCAATAAAAACAGACTATATGAAGTTTTTTCTTGTGTTTTATTTGACCTTTTTGATTGGTCTTCAAGAATCAATATCACAGGAACAGTATAATTTCTATATACCTGATAACGATAATAGAAATGCACTTACCTATGATATGAAAAGAGTAGAAGATGTAATATACATTACTGGAATATTTGCAGATGAACAAGGACATCATTCTATGGTGACTAAATTCTACAACCAATATGAATATGAAACATTTATTTTGGAAAATATTTCATTTTCTATTTCACCTTTGTCAGAAGAGAATGGAGTGTTTTCCTATTTTGCAATGGATAGAGAGATTAGAAGTAGTATTAGAGGAAAGTTGTCGCCCGATTTCCAGTTGGAGACAGTAGATACATTAGCTGCACCTGAGCCTATCAATTGGACAATAAGTAGCCAATCTCTAGGCGGTGCTCAATATAATGCATACATCTATTATATAGGCGATAAATTTCATATGGGAATCAGTAAGTATGATCTAGAAAGTGGAGGATTAGAATGGACTAGGTCTTACAATCCAGAAGCTCCATATGCCTTAATATATCATCAAAATTCAACAGAGGACGGTAATTTACTGGTAAGCCATGTGAAAAGATTTGAGAATGAATTTACTAGCTTTGGATATGTGATGAAGATCAATCCAGATGGAGACATACTTTGGGAATCTGAGGCAATAGACACCTTAGCAACCTCTGGAAAAAACTTGGTTACTATAGAATTATCTGATGGTCGTATTCTTACAAAATTAAATAAGGAAATGTGGTTCGAAGAATTTCTATGTTGTCTTCAAGTAGAAACCCCAGCCTTTATATGGAGAGATGCAAATGGTATATTTGAGAAACAGTATACATTCAAAACACCTAGAAGTGATTATTTGTATATCTCCAAAATAGAAGCGGGGAGAGGAGATTACTTCTATAGTTATGGGCAGATAAAAGAGGAAATATCAGAAGTGAAAGAATACTATGGCTTCATAACAAAATATGACAATGACGGAAATGAGATCTGGACGCATAGATATAGGCATCCAGATTTTGAAGATGGAGAAGATAGAACTTTCTTAGTTCGGGATATCATAGAAGAAGAGGATGGTAGTATAACTGCGATGGGGAGAATTAATGAAACAGGAACAGCAAAGTCAGATATTTGGATGTTTAATGTCAATGAATACGGATGCTTCAATAATGAGGAGTGCTCAGAGCTTCAAATATTTACCGCTACCGATGATCTAAGTAGTATTAAAAGTAATCTAAAGATATATCCTAATCCGAGCAAGAATATCATAAACGTAGAAGGACTTGATCTGCGGAGATCTTCATTAGTAGAAATATACGATATTTCGGGTAATAAAGTTTATACAAATCAAATCCTTACAAAGGACGAAATTGATGTTTCATTATTATCCAAAGGAGTTTATATTATGAAAGTGCAAGATGGGAATAGTATATTTTCAGAGCGTTTTGTGAAGATGTAATTACCAGTAAGTCTATAAATTAATAAAGAGATAATTGGATTATCGTGATAGTTGAGGTTAGAAATGGAAATTTCTAACCTTTTTTCGTTATCATAATTTGTCTAAAAAAGGGTGGTTTTTTGTGCGATCTCCTGAAAACCAAAAGAGCTTGATATGTAACTCAAGTAAGAGTATAAAAACGCAGTATAAAAACAACGTTTATATTTGTAACGAATAGTTGAGTTTCTAGATTTTTAAATTTCTTGTATGTTATTGGATATGCTTGTTTTTTTCACCTTTACTGCAAGAAAACAATAAAAGTAAACTAATGAATAAGTATTTTGAACACTTTATTGTTATTAATTTATTGTGATAAATTGAAGCGAACAATTAACTTTTAGAGTAAAACTTACTTTCCCAACGTAAACAGCGCCCCAAGATTAAATATATCACCAGAACTATCATTCAAACCTATATCATAAAAAGGGTAGAGCACAATCCCATCATATACCCAAAACAACATACCTATTTCTAAATGTTGTTGGTAAGTGGATCCTTCTTTTTGGAACGGATCAGAATTTCCTCTAAGCCCAACATATGTTGTTTGCCAATTGGTAACATCAGCTTCTAGATTGAAGGCATAATTAGTCCTGAAATCACCTGATTGTTCGTTGAGTGTTAATTGGAAATTACCGTTTAAATTCAAATTTGAACTGATATATTTTTCATAAAGCATATTGATACTTGGACTAAATGGATTTTTATCAGGATCAAAAGTCAAGTTAGTGGATATTACTGCAGAGAGTGCGGGCAAGAACTTACTATCATTTGTCAAATGGATTTTGAGACCTACATTGGCTGTTTCTGAGGAGACATTTTTAATGTCAGTTTTGTCTTTTTGTGCCGACCAGCCAAATTGTAATTGAAAGTTTTTAGCCAATCCATATCTAAATAAAGTACTCAGATTATGCTGGGTGGATTCTTTAAATGAATTATTACTATAATAATTGTCAGATTGAAAAGCACCTTTACTAAGAACCATAATCTCACCATTGTCATATGGCCTATTTTGTGCGTTTGTTATGGAGGGAGCAAAGAAAAGAAAAACACTTAAAAGTAAAAATGTGAATATTCTTGACATGTAATCATTTATATTATTAGTAGGTAAACTATACTTCACTATATTGCTTTTATATTTAAACTCATGTTGATTTAGAAAAGATTTAAATCGATCAAATGCTAAAGTAGATTATTTCATATGACCTTTCGAATATTTTTATCACTAATTTTTATTGGATGTACAACACATCTATCATTTTGTCAAACTGAAACATCAGATCAAGACGTCGATGAAGATGCTTTGTTTCTAAAAGACATACACAATTATGCTTTGACAGAAAGTTCGACTTATGTTTGGTTGGAACATCTTGCTACTGAATGTAAAGGCAGATTAGCGGGTAGCGAAAATGCTGAAAAAGCTGTCCAATACACAAAAATGGTGATGGATACCTTAGGATTTACTTCTACATCATTACAACCATGTAAAGTAAAAAAATGGCATAGAGGCGATCCAGAATATGTAAATATCACTTGGGGTGATTATAAAAAGTATAAAGGCCAGAGCGTGAGACTAAATGCACTATCTCTAGGGAACTCATACGGGACTGGTCCTGATGGAATTACTGCAGAAGTTATAGAGGTACAAGGATTAGATGAGGTAGAAAAGCTAGGGAGAGAAGCGATAGAAGGAAAAATTGTATTTTATAACAGGCCTATGGATCCAACCCAATTAAGAACTTTCAATGCATACGGAGGCGCAGTAGATCAACGTGTATGGGGAGCATCAAAGGCTGCAGAATATGGAGGAGTCGGCGCTATTGTGAGATCAATGACACTTCGTCAAGATGACTATCCACATACGGGCACTATGGTGTATAAAGAGGAATTTCCTAAAATTTCTAGTCTAGCGATAAGTACTAATGATGCTAGTTTTCTTAGTGAGCTTCTCAAAAAAGAGAAGGTGACGATGACAGTAAAAAACAACTGTGCACCAGGCGAAGAGGCTGTATCAAATAATGTGATCGGTGAGATTAAAGGGACAACTTATCCAGATGAAATAATTGTAATTGGAGGACATTTAGATGCCTGGGATGTAGGAGGTGGAGCACATGACGATGGCGCAGGGTGCGCGCATTCATTAGGAGTGATCGATATTCTCAACGGCATAGGATACAGACCGCAACGTACGATCAGATGTGTCATGTTTATGAATGAAGAAAATGGATTAGCTGGCGGAAAAGAATACGCTCGCGTATCAAACGAAAAAGGTGAATATCACCTTGCAGCCTTAGAATCTGATGCAGGTGGTTTTGTTCCTAGAGGATTTAGTTTTGATGGTCATGCGGATGTGCTTAAGCCATTTTATGCAAGAGTGAGTAAATGGTTGCCTCTATTAGAGAGTTATGGTTTGTATTTTACAACTGGAGGATCAGGTGCAGATATTGGGCCATTAAAAGATCAAAAAGGGTTACTTATTGGCTTAAGACCTGACTCACAAAGATATTTTGATTACCACCATACTGAGATAGATCAAATAGAGGCGGTAAACAAAAGAGAATTAGAATTAGGAGCCGCATCAATGGCTTCATTGATATACTTAATAGATAAATACGGACTGAAATGATGTACTTCAGCGATAA
This sequence comes from uncultured Saprospirales bacterium, assembly GCA_913061325.1. GTDB lineage: Bacteria > Bacteroidota > Bacteroidia > Chitinophagales > Saprospiraceae > CAJXUU01. The sequence goes on from CAJXUU010000005.1 coordinate 14,389, forward strand.
AAAAGATTTAGTTACAATAGGAGCATTAGATTTTGCGATCTACCTAAGCGCCAGAGAAATTCAAAACAGAATAAGAGAAGTTGCTAAGATAATTGAAACGGATTATAATGGTAAAAATCCTTTATTTTTAGTGGTTTTGAATGGTGCTTTTATGTTTGCGGCAGACTTGATTAGAAACATGGACATTGCTTGTGATATTGACTTTGTAAAAGTCTCCTCTTATAAAGGACTTGCTAGTACTGGTAGGTTGGAAGTAAAAATCCCAAACGAAAAAGATCTGACAGGTAGACATGTTGTGATAGTAGAGGATATTGTAGACAGTGGTTTTACATTGAATCAATACGTTCCAGTAATTGAAAAACAAAAACCAGAAACGTTAAAAATATGTACACTATTAGAAAAGCCTGATGCTGCAAAGTATAAGGTGAGTGTAGATTATAAATGCTTTCAGATACCTACCAAATTCGTAATCGGTTATGGGCTGGATTTTGACGGTGCAGGAAGAAACTTGCCACACATCTATCAGTTGATTGACGAGTGGGGCAGATAGAGAACTTTATGGAAGAAGAAAAGGCACCAAAGAAGAAGACTAAAAACTTGATGAAATATACAGGGCTAGGTTTTCAGATGGCAGGAGTGTTTTTTATTGGAATTTATGGAGGGCAAAAACTGGATGCATATTTCGAATTAGAAACACCTTATATTACCATAGGCCTAATCCTATTTTTATTCACAGGTTACCTTTATAAACTATACATAGACCTTAATAAGGACTTATAATGGATATGGAATCTTACTATCAGAAAATACTGGCATCTGCTGAATATATTTCAAATCGAATTGACCGATCGATTCCTTCCATAGCTATAATTATGGGTACAGGTCTGAGCAGTATAGTGGATGAAATGGACGACTGTGATAGCATTGATTATATAGATATTCCATACTTCCCAAAGAGTACTGTACAAAGCCATAAAGGAAAACTAGTAATCGGGTCTTTGAATGGCTGCAAAGTAATTGTATTGGCAGGTCGCTGGCATTATTATGAAGGGTATAGTAGTAAAGAGTTGACGTTTCCCATTCGAGTTCTGAAACATTTAGGAGTGAAAACAACCATATTCACCAATGTATCAGGTAGTGTCAACGGAGATTATAATGCAGGAGACATAGTTGTCATCAAAGATCATATAAATGCGATGCCAGATCATCCGCTAAGAGGTATGAATGATGATCGATTGGGACCAAGATTCCCCGACATGCTCAAAACGTACAGCTATTCCTTGAGGAAGAAAATCAAAAGTGTTGCCGCTCAGCTTAATATTCCGATACACGAAGGAGTATATTATGGCTTGCAAGGACCAAGTCTAGAAACACCTGCCGAATATGTAATGATTAACAAAGTCGGGGCCGATCTAGTAGGCATGTCTACTGTCCCAGAAGTTATTGTAGCGAAACATGCAGGCATGAAAATCGCAGCAGTTTCTATTGTGTCCAATGTGTGTTTCCCACCTGAAAGAATTACTGAAACCACTGTGGAAGAGGTTATTGAGGTAGCTAATCAAGCTTCTGATAAATTAAATAAAATTCTTGGGGTATTTGTGAACGAGTTATATTGAAGTAATTGATCACTTTTCAATCCCAATTATACCCTGATCGATTGACTCTTGGATATGACATGGTCCGATTGAAGTAAAACAGAATTCCTCTCCATTACAATCGAAAACCGTGAATGGAGCAAAGTCAGCACAATGATTGTTCATTAAAGTAAATAGTGTCTTCTCGAATTCATAAAGGCGAATGTAAGTTTTACAATCAAGGTCTTCACCATTATAAGGTTTCATGTTGAACTCATCTAAAAAGTATGTAATACACATATTTTCCTCGTTTGATTCACAACGAATAAAACAGAGGGTAATCAATATGCTAGATACAATACAAAACAACTTAATAGTTTTCATGATGTTCTTTTCTTTTTAGACGGTGAATTTTTTACTAGCGTTGGGTGGGAAAACCTACTTAGTAATATTATGTCTTAATTTAAGTTTGTCATATAAGTTTGAATACAAATATTTACCACCGATTATTCCCACAAAAGGACAAACCTCTGCCAACAATATTACTTCTTTTGGTTAGTGTATTTGATAGAATAATATTTCGCACCATATGGCTTCACCTAAAACTATATTTTTTTATTTGGATTTAGTCTAAATAAGCTTTGTGGTTTGTCATTTCTGTTATACATTTGTTCTTATTAAGAATTAATCTAATTAATATTACAACATAAAAATGGCAAAAAACATCAACATAAAATCGATCGCACTTCTTTCAGTAGCGACAGCATTGACACTAGGTAGTTGTGGAGACGACGAGCCAGAAGTGAACGTACCCGTTACTTACGAATTCCTTAGAGATGGAGCATCTACTGTTTCTTTCACAGGACAGACAACAAGGATACTAATGGCAGAAGAATTAGCTACTGCAATGAAAGATTTTGATCAGTCAGATACGGATCTACAAGAGATGTTTGCCAATGCAGATGCAGTTGGAGGAGACGTAAGTCCATTCTCAGATGCAGATCTTAATGCTTCTACTAAAAGTATAAGGTCTAAGGTAGCGGCATCGGCTGATATATTCAGTACAAATACTGCAGAAGCGGCAACAATCAAATCACAGATGGATCAATGGATTGCAGCTCAAGCAAGTGAAGTATTTCTTAACAAAGAAGAACTGGCGGAAGCTGGAAAAGCGGGACAAATAGCTGACGGAACATCTACTAGATACATAAGTGCAAAAGGACTAGAATATAATCAAGCTGTAACAAAGTCTCTTATCGGAGCATTGATGGCAGATCAGATATTGAATAATTACTTGAGTACGACAGTATTGGATGAAGCGAGTAATATAGCTGACAATGATGCAGGAACAGTTGCTGATGGTGAAGCTTACACAAATATGGAGCATAAGTGGGATGAAGCATACGGTTACCTTTTTGGTAAATCGAGTTCTACAGCAAGTCCATTAGCTGACCTAGGTGCTGATAATTTCTTAAATAAATACTTATTAAGAGTAGAAAATGATGCTGATTTTGCTGGAATAGCACAGGAAGTATATGATGCATTTAAAGAAGGTAGAGCAGCTATCGTATCAGGAGCTTACGAAAAAAGAGACAAGCAAGGGGATATCATCAAAGAGAAAATATCTGACGTAATAGGTATCAGAGCGGTATACTACTTACAACAAGGTAAAAAAGCAATCGAAGCAGAGGATTTTGGTGGAGCATTCCATGATTTATCAGAAGGATTTGGATTTGTGTATTCATTGAGATTTACAAGAGATGAAGGAAGCAATAATAGCAAATTCAGCAGTGCGGATGTAGAATCTTTTACATCACAATTGTTAGAAGGAAATGGATTTTGGGATGTAACTCCAGCAACTTTGGATGCAATATCAGAATCAATAGCAGCAAAATTTGACTTCACAGTAGCACAGGCTGCAGAATAATTAAATAATATGAGGGAAATAATAATATCTTTTTTAGTAGTCGTCTTTGTACTCGCAACACAATCTTGTGGTGATAAAGAACCAACTGGCCCAAACACTCCTACAGATAGTTTTGATAGAGGAGCTTTGCTGACGGATATTGCAGATAATGTTATTATTCCAGGATATTCGCGGTATGCGACGGATGTGACTAATCTTGACTTGACTGCCAATATCTTTGCCAATAACCCAACAACTGATGGTTTATTTCAAATTAAGATTGATTTTAGAAAGGCATACCTCACATGGCAGAGAGTATCAATGTTCGAGATAGGGAAAGCTGAATCTTTGGCTTTGAGAAATAACACAAATATATTCCCGACAAATGTTTCTGAAATTGAAGCTAACATGGTATTAGGTGATTATAATCTTGCACTACCTTCTAAAATCGATGAGCAGGGATTTCCAGCATTAGATTATCTATTATATGGTACGGCAGAATCTGAATTAGAGGTATTAGAGTACTTCATTAACAACGATAATGCTAAAATATATCTAACAGACCTGACGTCGCGGTTGGCAAGTCTTGCTAATGAAGTCAGAAACGATTGGACTAGCGGGTATAGAGAAACTTTCATCGAAAATGACGGATCATCGGCTACGAGCTCATTGAATAAATTGGTGAATGATTACTTGTTTTACTATGAAAAATTCTTGAGAGCCGGTAAGGTTGGAATCCCAGCGGGAGTCTTTTCTGGTAACCCACTTCCAAATAAAGTAGAAGGTTTGTACTCAGAGACGAATTCTAAGTTTTTATTCCTTGCAGGATTAAGTGGATCAAAAGAATTCTTTCTTGGGTCTAGTAGTTACAGTGACGAAATAGGCGAAAGTTTAAAATCCTACATTGAATATCTAGATCAAGATGGTAATAACCTTAGTGGAAGGATTCTAGCTCAATTCGACGTTATACAATCGAAAGCAAATGGACTTGAAGATAACTTCGTGCAACAAATCGAAATGGATAATGTGAAAATGCTTGAGACTTATGACGAATTGCAGAAGAATGTGATTTTACTTAAGGTGGATATGTTGCAGACATTGAATATTAAGGTTGATTTTGTGGATGCTGATGGAGACTAGTTATTTTTTAACTAGGGATAGCTGAACTCAATCCCTTAATTACTTTCTCATTGCAGTTTAACAATAAGAGTGAGCGTTCATAAATGAAACGCATTCCCCCTACGAAAGGGGATTAAGCAGGACATGTTTACGCTCCGCTAAGAGAAGGTAAACTCTTCGTTAAAAGGATAATTGACTTATTAATTGTACAGACTAAATATATAAAATTGCCCGAGCCCAGGATAATATCCCCCTTCGGAGGGGGATAGGGGGTGGAAACACTTCACGGACAAAGCACTAATGCCCACATCAAGAGTAATATATAATCCAAATCAGATAACTAGTGCTTCGCCACTAGCACTTTTTCGTATCCTATTTGGAATCATGATGTTTATATCGATAGTCCGTTTTTGGCACTATGGGTGGATCGAGAAGTTCTATATCGAGCCGAAGTTCTTCTTTTCTTATTATGGATTCGAATGGGTCAAGCCACTTGGGGAATGGACTTATTTATTGTTTATAATATGTGGATTGTCTTCGATTCTGGTGGCTGTTGGATATAAGTACCGATTGGCGATTATTACGTTTTTTCTTTCGTTTACCTATATCGAATTGATGGATAAGACGACTTATCTGAATCATTATTATTTTATCAGCATTCTTAGCTTTCTGATGATATTTTTGCCAGCTGCAGCATACTACTCTGTGGATGTTCGGAAGGATAAGAAGAAGGCTTATGAATATATCCCAAGATGGACGATTGATTGCCTCAAGTTACTATTGGGAATAGTGTATTTCTATGCAGGCTTAGCAAAACTGCAGCCGGATTGGTTGGTTAGGGCAATGCCGCTCAAAATTTGGTTGCCGTCCAAGTATGACACACCTCTTTTGGGTAATCTGATGCATGAGAATTGGGTACATTATGCTTTCAGTTGGGGGGGAGCTGCTTATGATTTGTTGATTCCTTTTTTACTGTTGAATAAGCGAACTAGGCGTTTTGCATTTGTGTTGGTTGTGATATTTCATGTCTTGACTCGAGTGTTGTTTCCTATAGGGATGTTTCCATATATCATGATCGTCAGTGCATTGATATTCTTCGATACGAAAGTTCATAACAAGATATTGGAAAGGCTGAGTAGTCTTTTGAAAATCAACAAGACGCAATTTGACAATAATCGTACACTCTCATACAGTAATACATCAGCTACAAAGCTTAAGAATGGCTTATTAATAGCGTTCTTTGTGCTTCAAATTTTGATACCTTTTAGGTTTATGTCTTATCCTGGAAATTTATTTTGGACGGAGCAGGGATTTAGATTTTCATGGAGAGTAATGTTGATGGAGAAAGCAGGATATGCCAATTTCAAGGTAGTGGATGGTGTCAGTGGAAAAAGGTTCTACGTAGATAATTCAGATTTTCTGACTGCCCAACAGCAAAAAATGATGAGCACTCAGCCCGATATGGTTTTGGAGTATGCACATTTTTTGGGTGATAAGTTTGTTAGGGATGGCCACCAGAATATCGAGATATATGTAGAGAGTTACGTAGCACTCAATGGACGACCGAGTAGACAATATATAGATCCAAAAGTAGACTTGATGAAAGAGACGGATGGATTTGAAAATAAGGAGTGGATATTGCCTTATTAATGGTGATGGCGAGAGCTTATATGGTCTCGCAAAGGCGCTGAGGTCGCAGAGGAATTGCTATGCAATATCAAAGAAGAAAGAGAAGAAAGGGGAAAAGAGTCGTATTGATGATAAGGTAATCAGTAGTGTGTGATAACAACGCTTAAAAAGAATAAAACACAATTTTTGAATATAAAAACTAACATATTATTTTTCTTTTTGCTCGTATCGGCTCAATTTGTAATTGGTCAGCATACGCTATCAGGAAAGGTCAAAAACCAAAATACAGGTAAGGCTGTAATAGGAACAGAAGTGTATAATCAACAGACAGACGAAGTAGTGTTTACAAACCCAAATGGTTACTACGAATTTGCAAACCTAGAGGAAGGTGTATATGATATTACGTTATTTACATTTGACTATAATACGCAAACTAAAACTATAGAAATAGACTCGGATGCTAAACTTAACTTTGAATTAGAGCCACTATCTGAACAACTCACAGAAGTAGAGATCATAGCGAAGAAAGCGGAATTCTTTGATATACGTCGACTAAGACCAGTGGAGGGAACATCGATATTCGCAGGTAAGAAATCTGAAGTTGTTTTGCTTGATCAAGCGGTCGCTGGAGTTGCTTCTAACACTGCGAGACAGATATATTCGCAAGTGGTAGGATTGAACATCTATGAGAATAATGATGCTGGTTTGCAGTTAAGTATTGGTGGTAGAGGGTTAGATCCAAATCGAACAGCCAACTTTAATACTCGACAAAATGGATATGATATAAGTGCTGATGTATTGGGATATCCAGAGAGTTATTATTCTCCGCCAGCTGAAGCTTTATCTGAAATACAAGTCATACGTGGTGCAGCATCGCTTCAATATGGAACACAATTCGGGGGACTGATTAATTTCAAGATGAAGAAGCCCATAAGAAACAAAAAGATCGAATTGATATCTAGACAAACACTCGGTTCTTTTGGATTGTTTACATCGTTCAACAGTATCAGTGGTACAGCTGGTAATATCAGTTATTATACTTATTTCAATTACAAAAAAGGAGATGGCTATAGAGACAATTCAGATTTTGATTCGAAGAATTTTTATGGGTTTGTTAATTACAAATTAGGAGAGAAAACAAATATTTCTGTAGAAGGGACGTATCTTAAATATCTTGCAAAACAAGCAGGAGGAATGACAGATGCACAGTTTGCATCTACTCCAAGATTAAGTACCAGAGACAGAAACTGGTTTGAGGTGGATTGGAAGTTATATTCGGTAAAGTTGAACCACAAATTTTCTGATAAATCTGAGTTTGATTTTATTATTTTTGGATTGGATGCAGAGCGAAATTCAGTTGGATTCAGAGGTAATCCGATTAATCTTAATAGTAATCCGATAACTGAAATAGACGAACAAGATGCTTCGGGTAATTATATACTGCCACGAGATTTATTAAAAGGTAGTTTTAATAATTGGGGTTTAGAATCCCGTTTTTTATCTAGGTATAAGATCGGAGAACGAGATGCTGTATACCTTATAGGCGCTAAATTCTATAAAGCGAATAATACGAGTATTCAGACAGCTGGAACAAACGGATCCAATGCAAATTTCTCAATTGCAGATGATCTATTTCCAGAATATGCTAATCAATCTAGTTTTGCATTCCCCAACTTGAATGCATCTGTATTTGGAGAAAATATCTTTTTCTTCAACGAAAATTTATCGATTACTCCAGGATTTAGATTCGAGTATATTAAGACAGAAAGTGAAGGAAAATATCAACAGATCAACTTTGATAATGCAGGAAACGTAATCAGTCAGGAAGAACTTTCGGATAATAATGAACTAGAAAGAAAATTTGCACTTTTTGGAATTGGGGCGAGTTATAAACCAAATAAAAACGCTGAGATTTATGCCAATATTTCTCAAAACTATAGATCAGTTACTTTCAGTGATATTCGAGTAGTTAGTCCTACTTTTATTATTGATTCATTGATCACGGATGAGAAAGGATTTACAGCGGACCTAGGATTAAGAGGTAGATGGCAGAAGTATTTGGCCTTCGATGTTGGAGCATTTGCGCTTCAATACAATAATAGAATAGGCATCTTACTCGATTCTCGGGCCAATAGAGTGCGTAAGAATATTGGTACTGCATTTATCTACGGACTTGAAGCTTTTGCAGATTGGAATATAGCACAGACTTTCTTACAAAACAATAAAAAAGTTAAGCTGAATATATTTATCAATACTGCTTTCACAGGTTCCGAATATATAGCCTCAGAAGAAAACAATGTCAAAGGAAATAAAGTAGAATTTATACCTGCACTTAACTTTAAAACTGGTATAAAAGCAGGATACAAAAATATACTCTTCAGTCTTCAATATTCTAGTCTATCAAAACAGTTCACCGATGCTGAAAATAGCTCCATCCCAGAACCTGGAGATAGTCGTAGTGGTGTTATAGGAGAGATCCCGGGATATAATATTCTAGATTTTTCGATGTCTTACAAATTTAATAAATTCACGCTAGAGTCGGGGGTTTTAAATCTTTTAGACAATCAATATTACACTAGAAGGGCTACTGGTTATCCAGGGCCAGGGATTATTCCTAGTGATGGGCGAGGAGTTTATTTGACTTTAGGGGTAAAGATTTGAGGGAGACCTTGATAGTTGACAACCGTGTGATGCTGTTGGTCATGTCAACACCATACAACAACTTTACCAACATGCGAATTTACAAAAAGGCGCTTTAGTGTCATGTCAAACAAAATATTATTGTGGAATTAGAGAAGTGTTATTCTCCGTCATATTATAAAATTCAAAATATATAACCTCCTTCTATCACCCTTTCCTTACTTTAGCGTTTTATTAAGAACTTATAAGACTTACACATCGTCTTCGATATATGTTACAAAACGATATTTTTATAATGAGCATCAGAAAATTAGTATTCTTTTTATTGATTCTTGGATTCGGGTCAGTGAATATATCTGCTCAGAACGTGATGCAGAAAAGAGCAAAAGTAGAAGCGCTCAATAGTGCACTTCACTTTGCGAATGAAAGTTCTCATGGGATGCTGATCGTGCATCGATTATTAGAAAACTATAATCAGGATATCAATAAATATGTAGATCTAGAGAGTTTTAATATCAATCCTTATACGAATAAAGATCTACCTGAAAACATTTTTGATGATCCTGAAAACTGGTTTTATGACACCTCTCCATATGAATGGTATGATATTGCTGTAAATTCAGCAAATAAAACAAAGTATAAAAATAGTGCTAAAATAATCAAGACAATAACGGAGATGAAGTCTATTTTGACAGAGATTAATCAATTGAGATTTGATCTTGATAAAGCTGTTATTGATAAGGATTTAACAGATTCTATATTGCTTAGTAAGGTGTATACAGAACTAGAGAGGGGTGTGAAATTATATGATGACTATTATCAATTACATAAACAACTATTATCAGAAGTTGGTATTGGATTCAATGAGGTAAGACCTACTGCTGCAGAGGTGCAATTTCCAAAACTCTACGAATCTATGGTGAAAGTTTATCTAAGTACTAAGGATATACTACTAGCAGTTAGAGAAAAAGAGGATGAAAAATTGGATCAACAGATTGAATTTCAAAAAATGGCTTTTACAGCTTTTAAAAACATGGATTTTGCTAGTTTTGGTTCTACTAGATTAACAAGCAGAAAAATTGAAAGAATTAAAACTAATATTGAAGAGCGAGGAGATCTCTCTATTGTATCAATCAAAAAATTCTATAATACTGCCGAGGTACCAAAAGAGCATAAGCAATATGGTAAATTCTATTATTACTACAATTCTGATCTGATCAATAAGTATAATCGATATGGAAATGGAATAGTGTTTGAGCTTAATAATATGATCTCTTATTTAGATATTCCAGTGTTATTATTCACAGAGTTACCTCATTATTTTAAAGTTATCTATCCTAGAAAATTTGGAAAATTAGATTATCTCGTAGCAACTGATTCTAAGATTACTCGCCTACCAACATTACTAAAGGCTAGAGAGATTCAAATGAGTACTAGAAAAATAAAAGTCAGTAGTCTAAAATTTGAAGTATCTCTTTATGATCACATGATTGAGGATGGGGATGTTATATCATTAATGTTTAATGGTGACTGGATTGTAGAAGAAATGGAACTAACCTCAGACAAAAAGAAGTTGAAATTAATGCTTAATAAAGAAGGTAAGAACTATTTCATCCTTCATGCTGATAATGTAGGAAGAAGACCCCCAAACACAATGGCCGTCGATTATTATTATCGAGGATTCAAAAAGCAGATCATCTTAGAATCTGACTTAAATGTAAGCGAGATGATAGAAATAGAATATGTGAATGAATGACAAAGCCAGCTTTTTCGATAGCTTTGTTATTCTTATGACCACAATCTCAAAAAACTTAATTAATTGAGTCTTATACTCCAAGGCATATTATTAGGCTTGACATTAGCAATTTTGCTAGGTCCAATCTTCGTTACGCTTACGCAGCTTGCAATTGAAAAAGGAGCGAGAGCGGGCATGGTAGCAAGTTCTGGAGTGTGGGTGAGTGATTTTATTATTATTACCATTTGTTTTCTATTTGTCCAAAAAGTCAATACCCTGGTCCAAGATGTCACTTTTACATATTGGATGGGCCTGTTGGGTGGATTTATACTTATCGTATTTGGGATAGGAGCATTTCTTAAAGAAAGTACTATTGAATTCAAGAAAACTAAACACTCTACCAATGATTATATCAGTTTTTGGACAAAAGGATTTTTAGTAAACACAGTGAATCCATTCACTTTTGTTTTTTGGATAGGAGTTATTTCAACATATATCATAAAAGAAAAAATTACAAATATTGAAGCGATAATATTTTTCACGTCCATTATGTCAGTGATAATGATTACAGATACTTTAAAGGTATTCTTAGCCAAAATGATCAGGAACAAACTAAGACAAGAACATTTCAATATTTTCACAAGGATTGCAGGTGTTGGTCTTATTATTTTTGGAATAGTTTTATTAGCAAAAAGCCAAGTCTTTTAGATTGAGTTTTGATTTATGGATACACATCTGTTTAGATTCTATATTGTAAATTATGTGTAATCGTACATTTTATTCAGTCCGCCAATATGTCACCTGAATATCCTTGGTATAAATTGTGTACAATAATATCCAGACTTACTATCTTTGTAATCCAATTACTTCAAAAAATAGATAATAATCGGCATGCCGAACAAAATAAATATCCATGTTTAAAATAATCAAGAATCTCTTTGGTACAAAGTATGATCGTGATGTAAAGCTTTATTCTCCTACAGTGGAAGAAATTAATAAGCACTTCGCAACTTATGAAAACATATCCAATGATGACCTCAGAAATAAAAGTCTCGAATTCAAGAAAAGGATAGCGGAGCACTTAGCAGGTGTAGACTCTGACATAGCGGCTCTTAACGAGCAGTCTGCCAATGAGACAGACTTGAGTGCAAAAGAAGAACTTTTTAACAGGATAGATGAACTTAAGAAAGATAGAGATAAGCATCTTGAGGAAGTTTTAAAAGCAATATTGCCCGAAGCATTTGCTGTTGTGAAAGAAACGGCACGGAGATTCACGAACAATGATACAATGGTCGTCACGGCTACAGATCACGATCGTGAATTGGCAGCTAAAAAGAACTATGTAATCATCGATGGGGATAAAGCAACTTATCAAACTTCTTGGCTAGCTGCAGGTGGTGAAGTAGAGTGGAATATGGTCCATTATGACGTACAGCTTATTGGTGGTATGGTGCTCCATGATGGTAAAGTAGCGGAGATGCAAACAGGAGAGGGTAAGACATTAGTTGCCACCTTACCAGCGTATCTTAACGGATTAACCGGGCAAGGTGTACATGTAATTACAGTCAATGATTATCTAGCCAGAAGAGATAGCGAATGGGTTGGGCCAATATTCGAATTCTTACTGTTGACTATAGACTGTATAGATAAGTATAGACCACATTCTGATGGAAGAGTAAAAGCTTACAAAGCTGATATAATTTATGGTACAAACAATGAATTTGGTTTTGACTACTTGAGAGATAACATGGTAAAGTCTGCGTCAGAAATGGTGCAAGGTAAGCACCACTACGCTATGATTGATGAGGTAGATTCTGTATTGGTTGATGATGCGAGGACGCCATTGATCATTTCAGGACCTGTACCTGAAGGATCGGAAGAACAAGAATACCATGAGCTTAACCCCAAGGTTAAAAGCTTAATGGATGAGCAAAAGAAATTGGCTACTACATATCTAGCGGATGCTAAAAGGCTTATCAAAGAAGGAAAAGATGGAGTAGATGAAGGCGAAGGAGGTATAGCACTTTATAGAGCCCATAAAGCATTACCAAAATACAGACCGCTTATTAAATTTTTGAGTGAAGAAGGTGTAAAAGTGCTCATGCAGAAGGCTGAAAACCATTACATGCAAGAGCAAAACAAACACATGCATATTGTTGATGCTCCTTTATTATTCACGATAGATGAGAAAAACAGAAATGTAGAGTTGACAGATAACGGAATCGACTATCTATCAAGAGGTGAAAATGACGCTAACTTCTATGTGATGCCTGACATCGCTACTGAAATGCAAATGCTCGAAGATAGAGAGCAAGAGGATGGGACTAAATATAAAGAAGAAAAAGAGACTTTAGTAAACGATTATTCTATCAAGAGTAGAAGATTACACTCTGTCTCTCAATTGCTAAAAGCCTACACATTATTCGAAAAAGACATCGAATATGTAGTTATGGACGGATCAGTAAAGATCGTCGATGAATCTACAGGTCGTATGATGGAAGGTAGAAGATATTCTGATGGTCTTCACCAGGCATTAGAAGCAAAAGAAAACGTTGAGTTGGGTGATATCACTCAGACATATGCTACGGTAACACTACAGAACTACTTCAGAATGTATCACAAACTGTGTGGTATGACAGGTACTGCCGAAACAGAAGCAGGTGAATTCTGGGAAATATACAAATTGGATGTAGTAGTTATTCCTACAAACAGACCAATTGTAAGAGACGATAGAGATGATCTGATTTATAAAACAGCAAGAGAAAAATTTAATGCCGTTATCGAAGATATTATTCAGCTTACTGGGCAGGGAAGACCAGTTCTTGTAGGTACAACGTCTGTCGATATTTCTGAGATGTTGAGTAAAATGCTGAACCTTAAAGGTATCAAGCATAATGTACTGAATGCAAAGCAACACCAGAGAGAAGCGGATATTGTAGCAGAAGCGGGAAGACCAGGAAATGTAACTATAGCTACGAATATGGCTGGTAGAGGTACCGATATCAAACTTACCGATGAGGTGAAAGCTTCAGGTGGATTAGCAATTGTCGCTACAGAGAGGCATGACTCTAGACGTGTAGATAGACAATTGAGAGGTAGAGCTGGTAGACAAGGAGATCCAGGAGGCTCACAATTTTATGTGTCATTAGAGGATAACTTGATGCGTCTTTTCCAATCAGAGCGAATTGCTGGATTGATGGATAAGATGGGACACCAAGAAGGTGAAGTGATCCAAGCGGGAATGGTAACAAAATCTATCGAAAGAGCTCAGAAAAAAGTAGAAGAAAATAACTTCGGAATCAGAAAGAGGCTACTTGATTATGATGATGTGATGAATATCCAAAGAGAAGCGATTTACAAAAAGAGAGATCACGCCCTTCATGGAGACAGACTTTCTGTAGATCTTAACAACATGTTTGAAGGTTTGACAGAATCAATCGTTTTGGACAATCGTCATGCGGGCAATTATGATACGTTCAGAAATGATTGTATGACAATGTTGAGTATAGACCCAGAAATTACAGAGAATGAGTTTCTAAGCATGAATGATGATCAATTAGTTGGTAAATTCATGGATGAGGTGTCTAATGCTTATAATCGAAAGACGGACATGATTAATAGAGGTATGCTTCCGGGGTTCATACAGACAAAAGAATCTCACGGAGATAGATATAAAAGAATAGCAATGCCTTTTACTGATGGTCGATCGAAACCACTCAATATTTCTGCTGATCTTGATAAGGGAATAGCAACAGAAGGAAAGTCAATAATGACGGACATCGAGAAAGCTGTAACATTGGCTCTCATCGATGACAACTGGAAAGAGCACCTTAGATCGATGGACGAATTGAAAGATTCTGTTCAATCTGCATCATTTGAACAGAAAGATCCTTTGGTTATCTATAAAATGGAGGCTTATAAACTATTTGAGCAATTTATTTACAAGGTAAATAGAGATGTAATCTCGTACCTTATGAATGGTAAAATAGTTATTGCTTCTCAGCAAGAGGAGTTAAAAGAAGCGAAGATTCAAAAAACAGACCTCTCAAATACTAAGATGAGTCGATCAGAACAAGCAATGAAGCAAGCTGCTGCAAATGCGGGTAGACCTCAACGTCAAAAAGTAGAAACGTTCAAGAGAACCGAAAAGAAAGTAGGTAGAAATGAACCTTGTCCTTGTGGAAGTGGTAAAAAGTTTAAGCAGTGTCACGGGAAGTAGTTATTGAATTGTTGAGTGGACTCATAGTATAATAATATACGTCATGAATAACAAAAAATACGCTAAACTTTTACTTGATTACTGCCTAGAAATTAAAACGGGTAAAAAGCTTTTTATTAAAAGTACCACCCTTGCAGAACCTCTAATACGTGAGCTTTTCAGAGAAGGAACCAAGCTCGGTGCAAATGTGGTAGTAGACATGGCATTCGAAGGTCAGAATAAGATCTTTTTGGACAACGCAGAAGATCACCAGCTACCTTTTGTTTCTCCAAATCACAGAGAGGCAATGAATGAATTCGATGCATACCTTTATATCAAAGCACCATTCAACCTAAGAGAGGATCAAAATATAGATGGTGAAAAAAGAAAGAAAAGGTCAGAAGGATTAAAAGAAATAAATCAAGCGTATTTTACAAGGACGGCGAGCGGAGAGATGGTTCGTTCTCTTTGTTTGTATCCAACTCAAGCCAGTGCTCAAGAAGCGGGCATGAGTCTTGAAGAATATACAGATTTTGTCTTTCGAGCATGCAATTTACATCTTGATGATCCAAAATCTGCTTGGCTTGAAAGACGAAAAAACCAGCAAGCTATCGTCGATCACTTAAATACTGTTGATGAAGTACGATATATTGGAACAAGGACGGATATCACATTTTCTACAAAAGGGAGAATATGGATCAATTCGGATGGACGTACAAATATGCCGTCAGGTGAAGTATTTACAGGCCCCATTGAAAATTCGGTGAACGGAGTAGTTCATTTTTCTTATCCATCTATATTTATGGGCGTCGAAGTGCAAGGTATTACATTAGAGGTTAAAGATGGAGTAGTTCAGAAATGGAGCGCAGAAAAAGGTGGAGAAATTCTTGATCAGGTATTCGATATAGATGGAGCGAGAATGTTTGGTGAAGTCGCTATAGGTACAAATTACAATATCCAGATTCCTACAAAAAACATATTGTTTGATGAAAAAATTGGTGGAACCGTCCACATGGCAGTAGGCCAATCTTATAAACAAACAGGCGGGTTAAACAACTCTAGCATCCACTGGGATATGATTGCTGAAATGAAAGATGGGGGTCAAATTTTTACAGATGGTAAACTAATCTATGAATCTGGTAAGTTTTTAGAGTTTGATATTTAATATATTATACTTCCTTTTTTGAGCTAAAATTTAAAGTTCATCAATCCAATTGTAAGACAATTTTAAGAACAACATGCGATTCAAAATCTTAGGAATGATGCATTAATCAAGTACGTTTTAATGTGCTGATATTTAATCATTCTCCAAGGCAAAAAACGCAGGCGATGCATCGCATAGACGAGGCTTTTTAACGCAGAAGAAGGGATAAAGATCAAGCAGAAGAATGTAACTTTATTATTGTTTCATTCCTTACCTTCGTAGGATGAAAAAAGCGCTTGTTACGGACTATGCCCACCCTTCACTTATATCAGGTTTAGAAGAAAGAGGATACATGGTGGATTACGACACATCTGTTAATATGTCGAGCTTGCCTGGCCTTATTCATAAATATGAAGTGGCTGTAATTAATAGCAAGATCAAGATGTTTCCTGAGATGATAGATAAAGCTTCTCAGTTAAAATACATATGTAGATTGGGGTCTGGTTTAGAAATTATAGATCTAGAGTATGCCGCTAAGAAAAGTATTCATATTATCAATACCCCTTCTGGAAACAACAATGCTGTCGCAGAGCATGCTATGGGAATGCTACTCACGTTAGCCAATAATTTGATCCAGGGGGATAAGGAAGTCAGAGAATTTCAATGGAACAGAGAGCTCAATCGAGGATGGGAATTGAAAGGGAAAACGGTAGGCATCATAGGGTTCGGACATACTGGGAGTCAGTTAGCTAAAAAACTGTCGTCTTGGGAACTTGATGTTATTTCGTATGATAAATATCGAGATGATTATGGTGCTGAATGGGATTTTGTGGAGCGAGTTGCTCTGGAAGACATTTTAAATCGATCTGATATCATATCATTGCATTTACCATTGATAGAGGAAGTAAAACATTTAGTCAATGGAGAATTTATCAACCGATGTAAAGACAAGGTGATTATTATAAATACTTCCCGGGGAAAAGTTATTAAAACTATCGATCTCGTTAAAGCACTAGAAAACGGAAAGGTCGGTGGAGCTTGTCTCGATGTATTTGAAAATGAAAAACCACATACCTACTCACATAGTGAGACCAATACTTATAACAGACTGAATGCATTGCATAATACTGTCCTCAGCCCTCATGTTGCTGGATGGACACACGAATCTTTGGAGAATATTGCTAACGTGATGCTCCATAAGTTTGATGCTTTAAATAGTCTGATGAAATAGTAAAGTGCAGAATTTATTAAATACTGATATATAAATACAAATGCTTTTTCGATCTTTCTCACTAACTTAGAGGATATCTAAAGACTGAAGATTTGAAAATAAAGTCATTCAGCTGTTTCGAAAAAGACATTTGGAAGGAAAAATTATTTTGTATCTAAAGCTTAATTGCGTAACATTGCGCCTTTGTTAATTTTCTCTTAACGTAAGAGGAGTATAAGGTATGTAATTAATCAATGGATACTTTATTAAACATATTAAAACATGAAAAGAATTCTACTATTATTTGTGTTGTCATGTATATCTATCTCAGGTATGTTAGCGCAGACATCATTAGAAGGAAAAGTAACAGATGCAGCTTCAGGAGAAGCTATACTATTTGGTACTATTGCCTTGTATAAAAATGATGTACTCATCTCAGGAACGGAAACGGACTTAGATGGTAATTACTTTTTCTCTAATCTCGATCCGGGTACGTATGATATCGAGGCGAGTTACATTGGTTACACTGCTCAACGTCAAGTTGGAGTTATAATCAACGCAGGACGAACGAATAGGCTTGATTTTGATATTTCTGAAGGAGTACTGATTGAAGGAGTTGAAATCAAAGCATACAAGGTACCGTTGATCGAAATTGATAACACGACAAGTGGTGCTACTGTAACAGCGGAAGCAATTCGGTCATTGCCTACGAAAAATGTAAATGCAATTGCTGCAACAACCGCAGGTATCGCATCTACTGACGGTGGAGCTATTTCTATAAGAGGTTCTAGATCAAATGGAACAGTATACTATGTAGATGGTGTAAGAGTTTCTGGATTAATACCTCAATCAGAGATCGACCAACTTCAAGTAATCACAGGTGGTGTAGAAGCAAAATACGGTGACCTTGTTGGTGGAGCTATATCATTAACATCAAAAGGCCCATCATCTAAATTTTCTGGGGGATTAGAAGTAGAAACTTCAGAATACCTAGATGGATATGGATATAACTTGATATCAGGTAATATTAGTGGACCAATCTTGAAAGGAGATGACGGTAGATCAATCTTAGGATATAGGTTTTCTGGACAATACAGAGATGTGGCAGATAACTTCCCTACTGCCGGTGGAGTATATAGAGCATCTGAAGATTTAATCAGAGATCTAGAAGCAAATCCTACCCTTACAATTGGAGAGTCTGTATTTCCATCGTTGGAAGGTATCACAGACAATAGTGAGCAAAAGCCAGAGCTAGTAAAAGCAAGACCAAATGAAGGAAGACAAGATCTTGCTGTAACGGGTAAGTTGGATGCTCGATTATCAGATAATATAGATCTTACACTTTCAGGAGCTTATGATAAGGCGACGGATCAGTTTGGAACTGGGGGGGAAGCAAATCAATTGTTAAACTGGACTAGAAACCCATTCAACTATACTAATGGTTATAGAGCTAACGTAAGATTCAGACATAAGCTAGGAAGACAAGGAATATCAGATGCTGATGCTACTGATGAAGAGAAAGCGGCAAGGAATAATACTGCAATTAGAAACTTGTATTATACGCTGCAAGGATCATTCGAAAGAAGAAATAACAGAACTGAAGATCCAATTCACAAAGATAATTTATTCAATTATGGATATTATGGAGAAACTCCATTGACTTGGACGCCAAATTATGGTCAAGTAAATGACACTGCTACTTATCAAGGTAATGTAGATAAGCTTGCTCAACTGCCATTTGGTGGATTTTTTGGTCACTTAGGATATGCAGAAAATGAAGGAGATTTTATTGCAAATACAGAGATAAACCCAATACTGTCGCAATACAATTCTATTAACGGATTTCTTGAAACAGAAACTTCAGATGCATGGGGTCTATATAATAATGTAGGAAGAGTATATAATGACTTTATAAAGGGTGAAAACGATATACTTTCTATCAATGTTACAAGTGGA
Source organism: uncultured Saprospirales bacterium (assembly GCA_913061325.1). Classification (GTDB taxonomy): domain Bacteria; phylum Bacteroidota; class Bacteroidia; order Chitinophagales; family Saprospiraceae; genus CAJXUU01. The sequence goes on from CAJXUU010000005.1 coordinate 33,500, forward strand.
TTTGATTTCTTACCTGGTGGTTCTAAAAAAGGAAGACACAGTATCCAGTTTGGGTTTTTATATGAACAAAGAACAAACCGAGCTTACAGAGTAAGGCCTAATGGATTATGGGATTTAGCAAGATCCTCAATAAACAACCACATAAACGGTATAGATGGTGACAATGTAGCATCTGTGGATTCTATTTTAATAAATGGTTCCCTTGTCCCAATAGAAACATACGCTCCTGCGATTACTATAAATGAAGACAATAAATTTTATAGAAAAGTTAGAGAGATAACGGGTGACGATTTGATCGATTATGTAAATATTGATGGAATCGATCCTAACTCACTTACTTTGGACATGTTTTCTGCAGCGGAACTTACGAATCAAGGATTAGTAAATTACTATGGTTATGACTACTTAGGTGAAAAATTAACTGGAAATGTACAGTTTGATGACTTCTTCACAAGTACAGATAAAGATGGAGTAAGAAATTTTGCTTCTGCAGCATTCAACCCTATATATGGAGCGGCTTATATTCAGGATAAATTCTCTTTCAGAGATATCATCTTCAGAGTGGGGGTTAGAATGGATTATTACGATGCGAATACTAAAGTATTGAAAGATCCATATTCATTATATGAAATCAATTCTGCGGAAGAGTTTTTCGATGTGAATACGAATCAAAATCAACCAGTAACAGTTGGTGATGACTATAAAGTCTACCTAGAAGGAGAAAGATCTACAAATGTTGTAGGATACAGACAAGGAGACAATTGGTTCTTACCTGATGGAACAGCGGTTTCTGGTGGTAATGTACTATTTGGTGGTGGACTAGTTTATCCATCTATCAAAAATCCTGATGCAGAATCAATCAAGTCTGCGGACTTTGATACTAATAGATCATTTGAGGATTACGAACCACAATTAAACTTTATGCCAAGATTGGCATTCTCATTCCCTATTTCGGATGAGGCAGGTTTCTTTGCTCACTATGATGTGTTATACCAAAGACCTACTACTAATACGATACAGACAGCTGTAGATTACTTCTACTTCGAAAGAGCATCTGGTAACTTACTTAACAATCCAAACCTTAAGCCAGTAAGAACAATTGACTATGAGGTGGGATTCCAACAAAAGTTAACGAACTCGTCTGCAATGAAAGTTTCAGCTTACTACAAGGAGCAAAAGGATTTGATCCAAGCGAGGGTATATGCAAACCTTCCAGCACCAGTTAACTCTTATGAGTCATATGGTAATTTGGATTTTGGTACTACAAAAGGATTTTCTTTCTCATATGATAGAAGAAGAACGGGCAACTTAGAATTATCAGCTACATATACTTTACAATTTGCAGATGGATCTGGATCAGATGCCAATTCATCAAGAGGTATCAATAACAGAGGAATTATCAGAAACTTGATTCCACTTTCATTTGATGAGAGACACAGAATTACTGCTGTAATTGATTATAGATACGGAAGTGCGAAAACGTACAACGGTCCAAAAATTGGTGACCTTAATTTATTTGCAGATGCTGGCATAAACTTCAACATCTCAGCAGTATCAGGAAGACCTTATACTAGAAGAAATGTTGTAAGACAATTCGGTGGTGCTGGATTCAAAGGAGCAATCAACGGATCAAGACTTCCTTGGACATTTAATATGGACATGAGAGTGGATAAGAGATTTGCAGTAAATGTTACTTCTGAGAAGAAAATGTTCTTCAATGCATATTTGAGAGTACAGAATGTATTTGATATTAGAAATGTAAGAAATGTATTTTCATTCACAGGTGATCCTGAAGATGATGGATACTTAATCTCTAGTTTCGGTACAGATACTGTTGACCAGATTAATAGCCAAAACAGAAGTGAAGAATCATACTTAGCAGCATATAATTGGAGATTAGATTCATTCTCAAACTTCACATTACCTAGAAGAATTTATCTAGGACTAATAATGGATTTCTAAAATTGATTCTCGTAATAATAGAAAATAAAAATTATCTAAAATAAATAGATATGAAAATTAAAACAAGAATATTATTTATAGCGGCATTGCTCTTTTCGATTGTATCTATGGATGCAAGGAATAATCCTGAGCAGCTAGAAAAGATGAATGACAAAGTAAAGTTTTCATCTCCTAGAATGAACTGCCAACCAGCTCAAGCTAATACAGATCTCGAGATCAATAATGTACGAGCTAGACTTCTAACAGGTGGTGACATCTGGTGGAACAAAGAAGACGGTAGATATATCGTACCTAAGCCAGCACCTGGATTCGACGAAGTATCTTCAATATTTGCAGGAGGTGTCTGGATAGGTGGTGTAGATCCTAACGGATCATTGAAATTAGCCGGAGTACAATATGCAACTGGTGCAAACACAGACTGGTATCCTGGACCATTGGATGAAGAAGGCCAAACAGATGCAATAGTATGTGAAAACTGGGATGAATTTTTCAGTGTGAAAGGTGCAGATATATTGAAGCACATTGCAGCTTTTGATAGAGGAGAGGACAAGTTCAACTGTGATGACGTACCTGAATCTATTAAATACTGGCCAGCAAGAGGTAATCCATATTGGAATGAGAGATATAATTTCGATCTTCCTAATCAAAATTTAGCGGATTTTTGGGATGAAGATGGCAGTGGTACTTACGACCCATGTCAAGGTGACTTTCCTGTTATCGATATCGTAGGATGTGAAGCTGATGATAGAGCCAAAGCAAGAGAATTATTACCTGATGAAGTTGTATTTTGGTTATACAATGATAATGGAGGAGTTCACGGTCTAACAAATGCAACGGCAATACAAATGGAAGTGCAAGTGCAAGCGTTTGGATATGCAACAAATGACGAGGTGAATGATATGACATTCTACAGATATAAATTGATCAACAAAGCGACGGATGACATTAGAGATTGTTACTTCGCTATGTGGGTAGATCCAGATTTAGGTTGTTCTGAGGATGATTATATTGGTTGTGATGTAGAAAGAAGTCTTGGATATGTATACAATGAAGATGCTACAGATGGTAGTCCAGGTATAGAATGCAATGGAGTTTTAACTTATAAAGAGGATGTTCCAATTTTAGGAATTGATTATTTTAGAGGACCTAGAGCACCACGACTTTTCTGTAGAGATGAGGATGACGAAATTGTATTAAATCCTGATGGTTCTGCATGTCTTTTACCTGTACCAATAGGTACTGGACAAGGAGATACTTTAATCGAGCTAGGAATGACTTCTTTTGTTTACCAAAACAGAGGTGTAAGTAATCCTCCACCAGCGACATTGGATCCATCCCAAGATACTGAGTTTTACAATATCTTGAGAGGCCTGTGGTCTGACGGTACTGCAGTAACGTTTGGTGATTCTGGATTTGATCCAGCGTCTACAGATACGATTAGATATGTATTCCCAGATAATCCGGATGATGCTAATGGTTGGTCAATGTGTACTGCCGATTTACCATTTGATGATAGAAGAACTGTACAAGCTACTGGTCCATTATTATTACAGCCGGGTGCTAAAAACGAGTTGATTATAGGAGCGGTATTCGTGCCAAGCATTATTTACCCATGTCCTAGTATTGATAGATTACAGTTCGCAGATGATTTAGCGCAAGCTTTATTTGATAACTGTTTCAATATTACCGATGGCCCTGATGCACCAGACATGTATGCGGTTGAGCTGGATAGACAATTGGTTTTATTACTATCAAATGATAGCATAGTAGTAGAATCTAACAACGCACGAGAAGAGTACTTAGAGACTGATCTACAAGCACCAAGAGGTGAGATGGATTCACTTTATAGATTTGAAGGGTATAAAATCTATCAATTAGCCAATCCGAACGTATCTGTACAACAGTATGATGACATTGAAGTATCTAGATTAATAAGACAAGTCGATGTGAAAAATGGTGTGAATGAAATATTCAATTGGTCTTCAGTGCCAAATCCTGATTCGAACCAACCTCCTGTTTGGATACCAGAAAGACAAGTGGATGGTGAAGACAGTGGAATTAGGCATTCATTTAATGTAACTACAGATCAATTTGCAAATGGTGATAGAACACTTATAAACCATAAGAATTACTACTATACTGTATTGGCATATGCTTACAATAATTATAAGCAATTTGATCTTTCAGCAGCAGAAGGTTTAGATAAAGGTCAAAACAAATCTTACCTCGAAGGAAGACGAAATGTAAATGTATATACTTTCACTCCTAGACCAGTTGTATATAAAGAACTGCAATCTGCATATGGCCAAGAAGCTGCTGTGTCAAGAGTGCAAGGTGTAGGAACTGGAAACAATGCACTAGTACTAGTAGATGGTACTATGGATGCAATAATGGATGGTTCTATTGAACTAGATTCATTTGGATTAGACGGAGCACCTCTAGCACAACTTAGTTATAAAGCAGGCAATGGGCCTATCAATGCTACAGTTATTGATCCATTAAATGTAAAAGATGGTGCTTATAGATTGGAATTAGTTGGAGAATTTAGTGATGCAAAATTAGACCCTAAGATTGTTTTAGGTGAAGATGCAGACGGTAATCCTGCAATCGAGAAAGGAGCAAGATGGGTATTGACAAATACTACTACAGGAGAAGTTATTGCTTCTGAGAAGTCTATTGAGCAATTAAATGAGCAAATAATTTACGGACAAGGATTTTCTCTTTCTGTAAACCAAATTGGAGAACCAGGAAGCCAATTTGATGAATCTAATGGAGCACTTACCCAAGTATATGAATATAAAAAAGAAGAAGGTAAAGAAGTTATAGAATGGTTCAACGCAGTACCTGCTTTTTCTGGAACTGAGATTATACTTAACGAAGGAGAAGAGGATGAATTTGCTTTTAATATCTATGGATATATCAATACTGATGTAGAATCAGATCCTAAGGAAGCACTTTCTACTATTGATGATGGATATTTTGTTCCTATGAGATCTACTAGATACGTGGTAGAGGCCGAGACGAACTTCTATATCACACCAGGATGGAAAGAAGAAATGGGTAAAACATTTAGCTCTATCGCAAGTCAAAACAAACTTCAGTATAGAGATTTGAATAATGTAAACATTGTTTTTACTAATGATAAATCTAAATGGAGTGAGTGTATAGTGGTAGAGTCTGCAGTGAGTGAATATGAAGATTCTCAACTGATAACTGAAGGGGAAGCAGAACAATTTGACTTGAGACAAATGCCTGCAATTGATCAAAATGGAGTACCTACAGGTGAATTAGATGAAGATGGTGTATTAATACTTGGTAAAAGTTACTTCCCAGGATATGCTATTGATGTGGAAACTGGAGATAGACTAAACATTTTCTTTGGTGAGAACTCAGTGTATAGAGAGGAGTATGATACTTTACTTACTAGTTTCTCTCAAGGCTTTACTTATACGACTAATAACGGTAACGATTTGATTTGGAATCCAAGCACAGAATTATTTGCATCAGGAGAGTTAGGAAATGATAATTTTGCTGGAATATATAACAGTTATGCTGGTGGTCAACATTATATCTATGTTACGAGACAGCCATATGATGGTTGTGATGTTCTCTATGAAAAATTTGAAAGTAGTAGTGCTTCTAAAAACATTGATGGAGTTGCTGTAATTACTTGGACTGCAATGCCAATTCCAATGGAGCCACTATTATCTTTAGAAGAAGGTCTTATTCCTAATGATCTTACGGTAAGATTGAGAGTTCAGAATGGATATAATAAAGAGATTGATCTTGAGAAAACTACAAGTTCGAATAAGTTTGTTGGAGTAGGTGCATTACCAGTGTATGAATTTTCTTTTGGAGATGTAGAAGCTAGAGATATTGAACCTGCTGAGTTTTCTAATGCATTAGATAATGTACAAATCGTTCCAAATCCATACTATGCTTATTCAGCTTATGAGCAAAATCAATTTGAGAACATTATAAAAGTTACGAATCTGCCAGCAAGAGCGATAGTAACTATTTATACACTTGATGGTAAGTTTATCCAACAGTTCAATAGAGACGCTATGCCATTTTTGAATGATGGAAATAATCCAGCACTTGAGGAATCTCAAGTTACTCCAGCTTTAGAATGGAATTTAACAAACAATAAAGGAATTCCAGTAGCAAGTGGAGTTTATATCTTCCATATCTCTGCGCCTGATTTAGGAATAGAAAAATCAATTAAATGGTTTGGTGTTAACAGGAAATTTGACCCAACTGGATTGTAATATTTAATAAAAATGAAAATGCAGATGGAGTTAGATTTCTGACTTCATTCGCACTTAATCATAAAGCATATGAAAAAATATATTTACACACTAATAATTATCTGTTTTGGAGGATTGACTGTTTTTGCAGGGAATCCAGATAGACAAGGAGAAGCGGGAGCTGCAGAATTGTTGCTCAACCCTTGGGCTAGAAGTGCTGGTTTGCACTCAATGTCAACAGCCTCAGTATCTGGTATAGATGCAATGAGAATAAATGTTGCTGGTCTTAGCCGTATCAATGGTGGAGAATTTGTAGTATCAAACACGAGACTTTGGGAAGGAAGTGAAATTGGTATCAATTCGATAGGATTTGTTACTAAAACAGGAAGCAGCGGAGCATTCGCAATTTCATTAGTAGCTATGGATTTTGGTGAAATCGATATTACTACTACTGCTCAACCAGGAGGTACAGGAGGTACTTATTCACCTAGTTTCATTAATCTAGGACTAGGTTACTCTTATACATACGAGAATAAGATTAGCGTAGGTCTTTTGGTACGTGCGATATCTGAAACACTTCCTGATGTATCAGCGAGTGGATTTGCTATCGATGCTGGAGTTCAGTATGTTTCCGGAGATAGAGATGAATTTAAATTAGGAATTGCGTTAAGAAATATTGGATCGCCAATGGAGTTTAGTGGTGAAGGGATCACATTTAGAGCTGATGTACCTGATAGTGATATTCCATACCCAGTAACAGCAAGCCAGAGAGGAGAAGATTTCGAATTACCATCATTATTAAACATTGGTATATCTTATGATTTTTACTTTGGTGAAACGAACTACTTAAGAACACTTGCGAACTTTACATCAAATGCATTTGCAAGAGATGATATTGGAGTTGGTGCTGAGTTTTCATTTAGAGATATTGTAACATTAAGAGCTGCATATAAACATGCTCTAGAATCTATTAGTGATGAAAGTAATCTTTATACTGGATTTGCAGGTGGTGTTTCTATTGACGTGCCTCTTAAGAGAGCTGAGAATAGAGTAGTAGGTATCGATTATGCATATAGAACTACTAATCCATTTAGCGGCACCCATAATTTCTCTCTTAGATTCGGATTCTAAGAGGTCAAAAAAGGAAAAATTAGTTACTTTTGTAATTAATAGAAATATTAAAACGTTTCTGCTCTTCGGAGTAGAGACGTTTTTCGCATTATAGTATTGAGGTGTATTTACAGTCAATACAAATCTCAAAAATGGTACTTATGTAGTGCTATATTGAAATAAATAAAAAATAGATTATGGCAATATCTTATATGAGTCAAGAGGGATATGATAAGCTAAGAGCTGAACTTGAGCATATGAAAACTAAAGGTCGGGAAGAAATGTCTCAAGCAATTGCTGAGGCGAGAGACAAAGGTGATTTATCTGAAAATGCTGAATATGATGCAGCAAAAGATGCTCAAGGGTATCTAGAAATGAGAATCAATGAGATGGAGAAGGTAATGGCTAATGCGCGAATTCTTGACAAAAGTCAGCTTGATGGTTCCAAAGTGACTGTTATGTCTACAGTAAAGATCAAAAATAAAAGAAACAATAAGGAAGTCACGTATACTTTAGTCTCCGAAGCTGAGGCAAACCTTAAAGAGAAGAAGATTTCAGTGACTTCACCAATTGGAAGTGGTCTTTTAGGCAAAGCGGTCGGTGAAATAGCTCAAGTATCTACTCCAGCAGGGACTATAGATTTTGAGATAATGGATATTTCAATTAATCTTGATTAATAGATTATGTCAGGAATATTTACTAAAATAATCAAAGGTGAAATACCTAGTTATAAGATTGCTGAAGATGATAATTACTATGCTTTCTTAGATATTAGCCCTCTTGCAAAAGGACATACTTTGGTTATTCCCAAAATAGAGGTGGATTATATATTTGATCTTGATAATGATAAATTAGCTGGATTACACCTATTTTCTAAAAGGGTAGCTAGAGCTCTTGAAAGTACAATAGACTGCAAACGAGTTGGAGTACTGATAATAGGTACGGAAGTTCCCCATGCACACATTCATCTTATTCCGTTTCAGCAAGAATCTCAAATGGCCATCACAAGTGAGAAACTATCGCTTGATCCCGAGGAGATGAAGGCAATTGCTTCTAAAGCCTCTATAGCCTACCAAGCGAGGAATGCTAATAATGCTACCCTTGTATTTGGGGCTAGTTTAAAAGTTGAACGATACTCAAACAAAGCTTTGAAAATGCTAGGATCTTATAATCATGAGGTGTTAGCAATAGGAGGTCGAATGGGTGAAGTAGAAGAAATTTTGATTTTGACTGGACATCCAGAGCTTTCAGGTGTCGATACGATCACAATGTACATGGGGGAGAATGGACAAAAAGATCACGAGGACTATCTCTTGTCATTGAAACCTAGGCGAATTATCTTCAATCCAGGAGCCGAGAATAGAAGTTTTGCTCTTAAAGCAAAAGAACAAGGAATCATAGTTGATGAAGCATGCACTTTAGTATTGTTAAGAACAGAGCAATATTAAATTTATATAGCTTTTTATTATAGCAGTATAATGCTAATCCTGCAATTTTAACAATCTATATTTTGCACTAAGGATAGATTCAGCAAAATTGGATTTACATCTCCACAGCAAGATATTTACCAGTATGGCTGTCTTTTTCTTTGATTAATTTTTCAGGAAGTCCAGAGAATAGTATATTTCCTCCTCCCCTACCACCTTCTGGCCCGATATCAATAATATGATCTGCTACTTTGATGATATCCATATTATGTTCTATTATCAATATGGTATTGCCTTTATCAACCAATCTATTAAGAACATTTATCAAATGGCGTATATCTTCAAAATGCAGCCCTGTAGTAGGTTCGTCAAGGATATAAAGGGTATTACCGGTATCTCTTTTAGCAAGTTCTAGAGATAATTTTACTCTTTGTGCTTCTCCTCCTGATAAAGTAGTAGCCTGCTGACCAAGAGTTATATATCCAAGACCAACACTATTTAATGTAGTAAGTTTCCTGAATATAGATGGGATAAGTTGGAAAAAATCTGTTGCCTCTTCAACACTCATATCAAGCACATCAGATATAGACTTACCTTTAAATAAGATTTCTAATGTCTCGCGATTATACCTTCTTCCCATGCATGATTCACAGTCGACCAATACATCTGGAAGAAAATTCATTTCAATCACTTTCTTGCCAGCGCCATGGCAGACTTCACATCTACCACCTTTTACATTAAATGAAAACCTTCCAGGTTTATAGCCTCGTATTTTGGCTTCAGGAAGAGAAGAGAATATATTTCGAATATTCCCAAACACTCCAGTATATGTTGCTGGGTTGGATCTTGGAGTTCTCCCGATAGCTGATTGATCTATTTCTATGACTTTATCCACATTGTCTATACCATTGATCTTTTCATAAGGCAATGGTCGCTGGCTACTCCTATAAAAATGAGCTCTTAATATCGGATACAAAGTTGAATTGATCAATGATGATTTTCCACTGCCAGAAACACCGGTAACGCAGATAAACTTGCCTAGCGGAACCACAAGGTCTACATTCTGTAAGTTATGACCAGTTGCCCCTTTTAAAGTCATTTTTTTGCCAGTTCCTTTTCTTCTTTTTTCAGGCACTTCAATTCGTATTCTATCAGCCAGATAGTTTGCAGTAATAGTTTTTATTTTTTTGAATTCACTAGGATGTCCTTCTGCAACAATTTCTCCTCCGTTTTTACCCGCTCCAGGTCCAATATCTATAAGATAGTCTGATGCAAGCATAATATCTTTGTCATGTTCTACAACGACGACTGTATTTCCTATCTCTGTTAGATTTTTTAATGCATTGATCAATCTTTGATTGTCTCTTTGATGTAATCCAATGCTAGGTTCATCCATTATATAGGTAATACCAGTTAATTGAGATCCGATTTGGGTAGCAAGTCTTGTTCTTTGTGATTCTCCACCAGAAAGAGTTCTTGTTGGACGATTAAGTTGTAAATAATTGAGTCCTACTTCTAGAAGAAATCCAAGTCTAAGTTTAATCTCTTTGACGACGTCTTTGGCAATTGCTTTCTGTCTGTCGGATAATTTGTCATCTATATTTTCGAACCATTCATACAAATTATCGAGATCCATGGTAGCCAATTGCCCAATATGCATTCCTCCCAATCGAAAGAATAATGAGGACTTCTTCAGCCTGTACCCTTCACATTCTGGACAATCTTGTATAGATAGGAACTCTTCGGCCCAATTCCTGATCTTCTCTGAAGAAGTATCTTTATACCATCTTTCAAGCATATTTACTATGCCATCAGTAGCAAGATTATATACCAACTCATGTGGAGAATACCCTAAGTCTATACCTAAAGAGCTATTACCTCCGTATAGAAGTATATCTAACGCTTCTTTGGGTATATCTTTTACTGGCGTATTTAAATCAAATTTAAACTTATTGGCTATTTTTTTGATTTGTTTGAAAGTCATGTTTTCACGTACCTCCCCGAATGGTTTGATCCCAACTTCTTTTATAGATTTTGTATCATCAGGAATCACTTTATTCATATCCGCTTTATGAAGTTGGCCTAGGCCTTTGCAAGCAGGACAAGTTCCATATGGGGAGTTGAATGAAAACGTATTTGGGGATGGCTCTTCATAACTAACTCCAGATTCTGCATCCATGAGTTGTTTACTGAATGGAGTGAGTTCATCAGTTCCATGTTCATTTATATAGATGAAGTCTTCTCCCATTTTGAGGGCAGTCTCTAGAGAATTAGAGATTCTATCCTTTTTATCTTCTTCTACTTTGAGCCTATCAACTATAAGTTCTATATCGTGTACTTTGTATCTATCAACTTGGAGACCTTGTTTGAGATCTATAATTTCTCCATCGACTCTTACTTTGGTGTAGCCTTTCTTTCTTACATTTTCGAATAATTCCCTATAGTGTCCCTTTCTTGATCTTACCATAGGAGCTAGGATAACTATTTTCTTCCCTTTATAGTTGGCAAATATGTCTTCTATGATCTGATTTTCAGTGTATTTCACCATTTTCTTACCCGTCACGTAAGAATAAGCATCACTTCCTCGAGCAAATAATAATCTCAGAAAATCATAGATTTCTGTTGTTGTTCCTACTGTAGACCTAGGGTTCCATGACGTTGTTTTTTGTTCAATAGAGATTACAGGACTTAGGCCTTCTATTTTCTCTACATCCGGACGCTCCATGTTACCAAGGAACTGACGAGCATAGCTTGAGAATGTCTCCATATAACGTCTTTGACCTTCGGCATATAAAGTGTCAAAAGCTAAAGACGATTTACCACTGCCACTTATACCGGTAATTACTACGAGCTGATTTCTTGGAATCTTTACAGATACATTCTTAAGATTATTTTCTCTGGCGCCTACGATTTCGATGTAGCCATCCTCTGCTATCTTCTTTGCCATTCAGTTGATATATTATTGGTATAAAACACAAGGTACGGTGGATGGTTGAGATTATTAAATGATATATACAGTTGCTTGTTGTTAAGTTTTTAAAAGAGCGTACAATATTTAACTTTATTGTATTTAATGAATAGCAAATTATACATATACTTTTCCATCTTGGTGGCTTTATTGGTATTACTTAGCTGTAATGGTAACCTTATTAATTTATATAACTAATTTCGCACCTCAGAGAAATTACAAATTATGAAACCATCCATACCAAAAGGTACGCGTGACTTCCTTCCAGCACAAGTCTATAAAAGAAATTTTATTTTTGATACCATCAGATCTGTATTCAAAAAATATGGGTATCAGCCGATAGAAACACCTACCATGGAGAACCTTAGCACACTGACAGGGAAGTATGGTGAGGAGGGAGATAAGCTTCTTTTCAAAATTCTAAATTCTGGAGAATTCCTAAAGAAGAATAAAAAGGAAAAAATCAATCAAGAGGATATCGATAAAGGTGAAAAGCACATTCTACCTATTGTTTCGGAAAAGGGGCTTAGATATGACCTTACAGTACCTTTTGCGAGATTCGTTGTAATGAATCAGAACGAGATCGCACTACCATTTAAGAGGTTTCAGATACAACCAGTATGGAGAGCGGATCGCCCTCAAAAAGGCAGGTATAGAGAATTCTATCAATGTGACGTGGATGTAGTTGGTTCTAATTCTCTAATGTATGAAGCGGAGTTGGTAAAAATATACGACGAAGTTTTCCACAAACTAAATCTAAAGTCAATCATTAAGATCAACAATAGAAAGATACTTTTTGGATTAGCAGAGGCAAATGGAATCCAAGACCACTTCATGAGTATGACGATGGCTATTGATAAATTAGATAAAATAGGTGAAGAAAAGGTGATCACTGAAATGACTAATCGAGGGATAAGCGAAGAAGCTGCAAAAAATGTATTGTCTCTTCTGACCATTGATAATTTGACTGATTTAGAAAAAGAATTTACAAACGCACCCACTGGACAAAAAGGAATAGAAGAACTAAGGGAATTTCATAACTACCTTGATCTTACTTCAGTTTACAATACTATAAAGTTTGAAATTTCACTTGCAAGAGGACTGAGCTATTATACTGGTTGTATATTCGAAGTTGAGGCGGATACTAATGTATACCCAAACCTAAAAATGGGCAGTATCGGCGGTGGTGGAAGGTATGATGACCTGACAGGAAATTTTGGACTTAAAGGTGTGTCTGGGGTAGGGGTATCGTTCGGTGCTGAACGTATATATGACGTGATGGAAGAGGAAAACTTATTCCCTCATGGAGTAGAAAAAGACCTCGATGTGTTACTAATCGCTTTTGATGATGAAACTCACAAATTTGCATTTAAGCAACTGCAATTACTAAGGTCTATGAATGTTGTCGCAGATCTTTATCCTGACCCTGCCAAAATGCAAAAGCAGATGAAATATGCAAATGCTAGGAAAGTGCCATATGTATTATTAATAGGATCAAAAGAAATGGAAACAGGAGAGTTCACGCTTAAGAATATGAATACTGGAGAACAAAGCCTGCTTACATTTGATGAAGTAGTAGAAAAGATAGCTACAGCATGATACTTCCGAAAAAGAACCTAAAAGAAATACAGTCTGACCTTGATTCAGGTTTATATAGCATGTCAGATTTATTGATGGGTTATATAGGTCAGGCAAAACAGCATGAATCGCTCAATGTTTATATTGAGATATATGAATCCGAAGCAAAGGAAGAAGCCGGACGAATAGATAGGAAGATAAAAAACGGTGATAGACTTGGAAGCTTATACGGTTGTGTCATTTCTGTAAAGGATGTCATATCACAGAAAGATCAAGGATTGAGTGCTGCCTCTAGAATATTAGAAGATTACAAATCTCCGTACAATGCTACTGCTATCGAAAGACTATTGGAGGAAGATGCAATCATTATTGGTCGGACAAATTGTGATGAGTTCGGTATGGGATCTGCTAATGAAAATAGTATCTATGGACCTACTAAAAATGGAGCTGACGCTGAACGAGTTCCTGGTGGATCTAGTGGTGCTGCTGCAGTATCTGTTCAAATGAATACTTGCCTCATTGCACTAGGATCTGATACTGGTGGATCTGTGCGTCAACCAGCTTCTTTTTGTGGAGTATATGGTTTGAAACCATCCTACGGTCGTATTTCTAGGTATGGATTGATAGCCTATGCATCCTCATTTGATCAGATAGGGATATTAGGATACGATCCAGATGATATAGGGAGAGTATTAGAGGTAGCAGCTGGTAAAGACCCAATGGATGCCACGTCTTCTAGTCAAAAAGTTAATTCTTATGATAAAATTGATGTTAAGTCCAATCCCAAAATAGCTTATTTCCCTTCTTTGATTGACCATGAAAAACTGGATGAAAGCATTAGAGTTAATGTTTTACAAAAAATCGAACAATTGCGCTCTTCTGGCGCTTCTATAATCGCGAAAGATTTTGAGTACGCAGATTATTTGGTTCCTACTTACTATGTATTGACAACTGCTGAGGCGTCTACAAATCTTAGTAGGTATGATGGTGTACGTTATGGACATAGATCTAATTCTTCTAAAAATTTAGAAGAGATGTATGTCAATAGCCGCACAGAGGGATTCGGTAAAGAAGTGAAGAGGCGAATTATGCTAGGAACATATGTATTGAGCGAAGGATACTTTGATGCATATTTCACCAAAGCCCAACAAGTAAGAAAGTTGATCACAGAAGAAATGGATAAGGTCTTGGATGAATGCGATTTTTTGATCTTGCCAACGAGCACAAGCCTGCCATGGAAGATTGGAGAAATGGCAGGTGACCCCATCTCTGTTTATTTATCGGACATGTACACCGTTTTGGCGAACCTTACTGGATTACCTGCTATAAGTATCCCATCAGGCACTAATAATGAAGGATTACCGTTTGGTATTCAGTTAATGTCAAAAAAGTATTCAGAATACGACCTCTTATCTATTGCAAAAAGCTTAAAATCTACTAATTCTTAAGAAGTTGTCTTTTTTTAATGAAAAGGCAAACCTGCCAAAGGTTGGCATAGTTATTGTTTATTAACATAATACATATTATATAAATAATTAATGTGTAATATTATGGAAATGAATAATTATATGTACCTTTGCGCCACCAAAATAAAGCGTGAGCTGTTTTTTGGGACAAAAGCAAATAAAATACTGTTGTTTACGCATTCCCCTAATATAATATTGCGCAAATAACAACCCATAATTCGATTTTAATTAAATATTAATCCATGAACAGAATATTTCATACTGCTCTGCAGTGTAAAGTCATACTCTTAGCCTTATTTATGGGGTTATCAGCATCTCCTGGGGTCTTCGGGAACGTGACATCTGAAATGCACAAGACAATAGAGGAAAGAATCCTTAGCCTTGGTAGTTCTGTAGAGCTCCAATATAGCTCAGAAGTAAAGAGAAGAATTAATCAGTACGTTATTCGTCAAAGAAAGATGAGTGAAGTCTTGATTGGACGCAGCAAAATTTACTTTCCTACTTTCGAGCAAATCTTAAAAGAAAAAGGACTTCCTACAGATCTAAAATACCTTTCTGTTGTAGAATCTGGTTTGAGACCAGCCGCTACATCAAGATCAGGAGCTGCTGGATTGTGGCAATTTATGAGACCTACAGGAAAGATGATGGGCCTTAAAATATCTAGAACGGTTGACGAAAGACGTGATGTCGAAAAATCCACTAGAGCAGCAGCTGAATATCTGTTAAAGTTATATGGTCAATTTGATGATTGGACATTGGCAATAGCAGCATATAACTGTGGACCTGGAAACATGCGTAAAGCAATAAGAAAGTCAGGAGGTAAGAAAAGTTTTTGGGAAGTTATGAAATACTTGCCTAAGGAAACTAGAGAATATATACCCAAATTCATTGCTGTGACATATGTTATGAACTACTACTATGAGCACGACATTATGCCGGCGACTCCAAATCAAAATCTTATCAATACAAGTACTGCTAAAGTGTATGAGTCATTAAATCTTAGGACACTTAGTAAGGAGTTGGATATAAAGTTATCGACTATGCGTACTTTAAATCCTAGTTTTATTAGAAACTATATTCCTAATTCTGAAGACGGAAAATACAATTTAGTATTGCCTACACCAGAAATGAGAATAGTAGCTGGAAAGTATAATGTACTAGCCGCGCTACCAAAATTGGAAGAAAAGAAAATGAATGAAGAGGCAATCGTAAATATAGCTAGACCTTCTATCGAGATTAAAAATATACCACAGGCACAATATTTAACTAAAGATGGTGGAGGCCAACCTAGCAAGGTGAAATCTATGTATGTTCATACTGTGGCTCTAGGTAGGAAGAGAAATAAAAATTACGACTACAAGCCAGATGCTTATAAGATGGATAATAGAAAATATACTATAGCTTCTATTGTTGATATTGTAAAATCGGCTATGAAGTCCTTATAGGAAAAAACCAAATAAAATTAAGATATTTGAAACACTATTTGAAGGAGACTTTGGATGGTGTTTTCTTTTAAATAAAATTGTTAGCATGTTAATAGTCCAAGACGTATTGATAAGTGATGATGTGATAGAGCAAGAATTTATCTGTAACCTATCTGCCTGTAAAGGAGCTTGTTGTTGGGACGGAGACTATGGAGCACCTGTTACCGCAGAAGAAGAACAAACTATATCAAGTATATTGGAAGTAATAAAACCTAACCTACCTTTAGAAAGTCAAAAATTACTAGAAGAAAAAGGGGCATTTGGTAATTTTACTAAGGAGAATTGGAGAGGGACAGCTTTACATCCCAATGGTTCATGTGTATTTATGATTTTTGATGAAGGAGGGACGGCCCAATGTGGGATAGAAAAGACACAACAAACAGGAGCTATAGAATTCAAAAAACCACTCTCTTGTCATCTTTACCCTATTAGAGTAAATAAACAAGAACCCGCTAGCTTCGAAGCATGGAATTATGATGTTTGGGAGATTTGTTCTACTGCTTGTGATCTTGGAAAAAAAGAATCTTTACCTGTCTACAAATTTCTCAAAGAAGCAATCGTAAGATATAAAGGTGAGCACTTTTATGATGAATTAGATCAAGCAGCCGAGCACATGTTAGCGCAGAAAAATGAAAATAATACATAACTATTCTGCATTGTTAATCTACGCATAGTATGAATTGCGTTTAAAAAAATACATACAATTGGCTGTTTCATATTCTTATATATGTTATAGGCAGATAACGAAAAAAGAAATGCAACCAAAAGGTGCAAAAAGCAGAGTTTTTCATTTTTTTTAAAAAAACTTGCTTTCCAAGAGATTAAAATAATATAAATTTGTGATTATGAGAAATATAAAATCTGTCTTACTTTTTGCAACGTTATTATTGTTCACAGGCCTTAGTTGTTCTTCTGATGATGATACTCCTGAAGAACCTAACAACGGAAATGGAAGTAGTGGAAATAATGACGAATTACTATGGTCAGATGAATTTGACGGTAACGGAACGATCAATACAAATTTTTGGAATTTTGAAACTGGCGGAGGAGGCTGGGGTAATCAAGAAGTTCAAATTTACTCAAGCAGTAGCGATAATGTTTATAAAGATGATGGAGTATTAAAAATAAAAGTCATTAAAGAAGCTGATGGATCATACACCTCTGGTCGTATCACTACACAAAATAAAATTGATTTCAAGTATGGAAGGGTTGATATCCGTGCAAAACTCCCTTCAGTCGCTGGTACTTGGCCCGCATTATGGATGTTAGGGGACAACTTCAGTTCTGTCGGATGGCCACATTGTGGGGAAATTGACATAATGGAGCAGTTTGAGGATAAATCATATGTAGCAGCCACTTGTCATTGGAATAATAATGGTAATACTGCCAGCTATGGAGAGTCTGTTAATTTGAGCACCCCAACAGACTTTCATATTTATTCTTTAGTCTGGGCAGAAGGAAGTGTAAAGGTTTTATTAGATGATGTTCAGTTTTATACTATTTCTACTAATACTACCATGCCTTTTGATGCTGATTTTTTCTTCATATTCAACGTTGCAATGGGAGGGACAAATGGCGGTACGATAGATCCTAATTTTACTACTGATGTCATGGAAGTTGATTATGTAAGAGTTTATCAATAAAATGAAACCCCCAATTTAGTAGTCAGAATGATTTGTTTCCTGTGGGAACAATGTTTTGTAATACAGCAGAAGTCTAATTCAGAAAATTCTATCTTCTTTTATATCTCTTCAAAATGCTGAATAGATTGTTGATAATAATTTAATATCTGAAATTTGAAATAATGGGAAGTTCTTTGATTCCAATATAAATAGTAGAAGGATAAAAATTGATATTTGACATCATTATTTACAAATTATACCATTTACCTTTGAAATTGTCGGTTATTATTTAGTTTTTTCATTGCGATCCTTCGTTAAAAATA